>JAEWCK010000103.1 GCA_023390675.1 Pseudomonadota bacterium | reverse complement strand
GGCGTCGCCGGCGACGCGTCCAGGAGATGGAGGCGACGACGTGAGCGGCGCCAATTTCTTCCCGTCGCGCACCATGTCGCTCTACATGGCGCGGATGTTCCTGGTGCGCACCTTCGCCATCCTGGCGGCGTTGGTGATCGTGCTCCAGGCGCTCGACCTGCTGAGCGAATCCGGGCGCATCCTCGCTTATCAGGGCAACGGCAATGCCGAGGTGTGGCGCTATATCGGGCTTCGCGTTCCGCAGATCGTCTCGACCTTCCTGCCCTTTTCGGTGCTGCTCGGCACGATCCTCACGCTGATCACGATGAACAGCAATTCGGAAGTCATCGCGATGAAGGCGTCGGGGCTTTCGGCGCACCAGGTGCTGGCGCCGCTGATGGTCGCGGCGCTGGGCGTGGCGGTGGTCTCGTTCGGCTTCAACGAGCGGATCGTCGCGCGCGCCACGGGCACGCTCGAGCAATGGAAGAAGGTCGAGTACGGCCCCCTCCCCGTCGACCGCGGCGACCGCGCGAACGTGTGGGTGCGCGACGGCGACCATCTGATCGACGTCAGGCAGATCAAGGGGCGCGGGGATACGGCGCAGCTCTTCGGGATCACGGTCTACGAGCGCAACGGATCGTCGTTGCGCTCGATGCTGACCGCGACGCACGGCGTGCGTGACGGCAAGGGCTGGCGCGTCGACGGCGCGCAGCGCTTCGATGTAGCGAGCGGCACACTCACCCCGCTCGGCACGACGCGGATCGGCGAAGGCGTGCGACCGGACCAGTTCACGCTCGCGCATGTCGATGCGGACAGCCTGTCCTTCTTCCAGCTGAAGGAGGCGATCGACGACCTCGTGGTCGCGGGGCGGCCGACCAAGGCGCTCGAAGGATCGCTGTGGCACAAGCTCGCCGGGCCGCTCTCGTCGATCCTGATGCCGCTATTGGGCGCCGTCGCGGCGTTCGGCATCGCGCGCTCGGGCAAATTGTTCATCCGCGCGGTGATCGGGATGGCTTTGGGCTTCCTCTATTTCGTCTCGGACAATTTCGCGCTCGCGATGGGCAATCTGGGAGCGTACCCGCCCTTCCTCGCGGCGTGGGCGCCGTTCCTGCTGTTCGCGATGATCGGCGAGGCCGTGCTACTCAGGACCGAGGAGTAGGCGAGCGATGAAGCACAACCTGCTTCATGCGATCGCGCACAACCTCGCGGACTCACTCGCAAACGGCGTATCTTTCCTCATTGGGTATTGGGAGACACCAGTGTTCGAGGAAGCCGCCTCGAGCACCGACGGCATTATCGAAGTGGATTTCCTGACTGGTGAGATTCGCCGCGGCGAGGCCTCGGAAAATCTGCGCAAGGCCGTGGTCGAGTTCGCGCGCGTGCTTCCCGACTTCGTAGCAAGGCATGGAGCGAGCGCCGAGGATTTTGAAGAACTCTCTGCATCCTTCTCTACCGACAATTTCGGCCGCCTTGTCCGAGTGATAGTTGCGGATCGGACTGGACGCCGCGATGCCACGAATTATCGCGGCGCGCCGTTGAAGCGACCGAAGGTTCTGGACGATAGGGGGCGGCCGAGGCCCGCGCGACGAACCCCTGCGTGAAAAAGGCCGGGCATTGCTGCCCGGCCTTCGCATCTCTTGCTTTGGAAAGACCTAGTGCCGCGCGATCATCGTGCTGCGCACGAGCCTGTCGACCAGCCCCGGCAGGCCCTTGTAGCTCGCCTTGTGATAGGGCGAGTCCGCGCCGAGCTGCTCGGAGAGGCGGCGATGGGCGATGCCGAGATTGTGATAGGGCACGCCGGGCAGCAGATGGTGCAGCGCGTGATAACGCAGGCCCACCGGCGCCCAGAGCGCGGGCAGCAGCGCCGGTGGCGGCACGTTGACCGTGTCGAGATACTGCGCAGTCACGCTGATCGCGTCGCCTTCATTCTCCCAGAGATGCGCGACGAGCGTGCGGACCTGGTTGATGATCGCGACGCTCGAGGCAATCGCGAGGAAGGTGAGGAACTGGCGCGCGGTGATCACGTCGGTGACGACGAGCGCGACGACGGTGATCGCCCAGATGCTCGCCGCGACTTCCTGCCACAGCCACTGGCTGCGCGCGGCGCCCTCGGGCGCGCGGCGGCGGAAGGCCGGATTGATCGCAAGCGCCGAATAGCGCTCGACGACCTGCTTGCGCACCGCCGGGAAGATCAAAGAGAGCGGCGCGAACACCGCAAAGCGGACGATCAGCGCGATCGGCGCGATCGCCGAGACGAACACGAAGAACGGCACCGACCATGGCTTCATCAGCGCGAGCGGCAAATATTCGGGGTCTTCCGACGTGCCGTAGCGCGTGCGCGCATGGTGGAGGTTATGGACACCCTCGTACATGAACGACGGCACCATTGTCGGCACGCCGACGATCAGGTTCCATGCCGTGCGGAAGCCCGGCAGCGCCGAATGCTTGATGTGCGTCAGCTCGTGGATGAAGCTGCCCGCCCGATAGAGCGCGAGCACCGCGACGAAGCCCGCCGCGATCGCCCAGCCGGTGGGGAGCACCATCGCCGCGATCATCGCGCTCCAGCCGATCACCGCCGACACCAGAAGGTCGGTCCAGTAGATCCAGGCCTTGGGCGCGTTGAGCGCGCGCGTGAGGTCGGCCGCGGCGCGCAGCATCGCCTTGTCGTCGGCGATCCGCGCGACTCCGCCGCTGACCGGCACGTCGCCGGTGAGCACATCGGCATTGCGCCGGTCGAGGGTAATCACACTATCCATGAGGCGGCCCATGCCCTGAGATAGTGGCTAGATGGTGGCAGTAACAGGGGGCCGCCTGCCCTGATCCTTGCTTTCGCGACGGACTGTGGCTTGACAGCACGCAAGCCGCGAGAGACCTCTCGCGCGCCCACAACGCAAGGATCCTCCCTTGGCCCTTTCCGTACGTCCCGTCGCTGGCAAGCGCGACACCAAGGCTTTCATCGAGCTCGCCTATCGGCTCAACGGTGACGATCCCAACTGGGTGCCGCCGCTCAGGGACGAAGTCGCCGCGACGATCAGCCCGAAGAAGAATGGCTGGTTCAGCCATGCCGAGGCGCAGCTCTTCCTCGCCGAGCGCGACGGCAAGCCGGTGGGGCGCATCTCGGCGCATATCGATTTCCTCGCGCTCGAGATGCCGCCCGAGCAGGGCTTCGGGCCGGGAACGGGCTTCTGGGGGCTGTTCGAGGCAGAGGACGCCACCGTGGCACGCGCACTGATCAACGCCGCCGAGGACTGGCTGCGCAAGAAGGGCATGACGCGCGCGCTGGGGCCGGTGAGCTTGTCGATCTGGGAAGAGCCGGGGCTGCTGGTAAAGGGTCATGACCATCCGCCGACCGTCCTGATGGGGCATCATCCCGAGCGTTACCGCGCGTGGATCGAGGGACTCGGCTACACCGAGGCCAAGAAGCTGCTGACCTTCGATCTGCCCGTCGAACACGGCTTTCCGCCGTTGATCGACCGGATCGTCGCCAATGGCGAGAAGAACCCCAAGATCCGCATCCGCCAGATCGACAAGTCCAGGTTTGCCGAGGAAGCTGCGACGATGCTGGCGATCCTCAACGATGCCTGGTCGGACAATTGGGGCTTCGTGCCGCTCACCCAGCCCGAGATCGACGATGTCGGCAAGAAGATGAAGCCGATCGTCTTCGAGGACCTGATCATGATCGCCGAGCTGGAAGGCGAGCCGGTGGCGTTCATGGTCACGCTGCCCGATCTCAACGAGGCGCTGAAGCCGCTCAAAGGGTCGCTGCTGCCGTTCGGCTGGGCCAAGCTGCTGCTGTGGCTCCGCAAGCCCAAGGCAAGAACTATGCGCGTGCCGCTGATGGGGGTGGTCAAGCGGCTGCAGAGCTCTCGCATGGCGAGCCAGCTCGCCTTCATGATGATCGAATATATCCGCCGCAACGCCGTCGCGAACTACGGCGCCAAGCGCGGCGAGATCGGCTGGATCCTCGAGGACAATCAGGGGATGGTAGCGATCGCCGACGCGATCGAATCCAAGGTCAACCGCGAATACATCATCTACCAGAAACCGCTCTGAGCGTCAGGGCCGGCCGG
>JAEWCK010000395.1 GCA_023390675.1 Pseudomonadota bacterium | reverse complement strand
CTCCACCACCGCCTTCGGCGGCGGTCCCCCTCCCCCAGCAAGCTGGGGGAGGATTTTTCAGCCCTTGCGCTCCCGCGCCCCTCCCCCTAGATTCCTTCTGCGGACCGGGCCCCTCTGGCGAGGGCTTTCAAAGCCCTCGTGATGTCGGACCGCATCGAGCGCGCTCGGTGCAGGTTCGGAACGGTCGTTCCCCTTCCCCCACCGAAGCTCCACCGGGCCGCTCGATCGATGCACTTCATCGATGGAGCCAATTTGTGACCGACCTAGTTCATCGCCTGATCGCGGCGCACCGCGTACTCAATCGCGAGATTCGCCGCGAGCTCGCCCGGCGTTTCCCCGACCAGCTTCGCCTCTCCCGCCTCAAGAAGGAGCGGCTCGCCGTCAAGGACCGCCTGTTCCGCCACTTCCCCGACGCCGCCGAGATGCGCCGCGTCGCGCGCGCGGTCCTGCGCCGCGCCCACACCGCCTGAAGGAGCCCCCCGTGGACAACAACCTTTCCTACTTCAATCGCACTGCCGCCGATGGCGTACAGGCCCGCGACGAGGGGCTGCGCCGGCACATGCTCGGCATCTATCGCAACATGGGGATCGGCCTCGCGATTACCGGCCTCGTCGCGCTCGCCGTCGCGAGCAGCCCGGCGGCGATCGCGCTGATCTTCGGCACGCCGCTCAAATGGGTGGCGATGCTCGCCCCGCTCGCCTTCATCTTCTTCTTCCAGTTCCGGATCGAGCGGATGAGCATCGCGGGCGCGCGCACCGCCTTCTTCGCCTTCGCCGCGGTGATGGGCGTGTCGATGGCGGCGATCTTCCTCGTCTTCACCGGCACCAGCATCGCGATGGCCTTCTTCACCGCTGCGGCGATGTTCGCGGGGCTCAGCCTCGTCGGCTACACCACCAGGCGCGACCTGACCGGGCTCGGCAGCTTCCTGTTCATCGGGCTGATCGCAGTGATCCTGGCGAGCATCGTCAACATCTTCATCGGATCGAGCGTGCTCCAGATGGCGCTGTCGGCGATCGGCGTGGTGGTGTTCGCGGGGCTCACCGCATGGGACACCCAGCGGCTCAAGAGCGAGTATATCGCTTATGGCCGCAGCGAAGCCGCGGACAAGCTCGCAGTGATGGGCGCGCTGTCGCTCTATCTCAACCTGATCAACATGTTCCAGCTGCTGCTCGGCCTGATGGGCCAGCGGGAGGAATGACCATGGCCGGCTTCGTCTGCCCGTCCGACGGGACCGTGCTGGTGCCGGTCGAGCGCCAGGGGATCGAGATCGATCATTGCCCGAGCTGCCGCGGCGTGTGGCTCGATCGCGGCGAACTCGACAAGATCATCGAGCGCAGCGCAGGCCCCGCGCCCGAGCCGTACCGCGAAACGCGGCCGGCCTACGATCCACGCCCGCAGCATCATGGCGGCCACCACCCGCACAAGCGCCGCAAGTCCTTCTTCGAGGAATTGTTCGACTAGGCCTTATGTCCCGCCGCCCGTTCCTGCTGGGGCGGCGGGGCAACCCTCTGGCGGAGCGCGCGGGCGCTGCTATTCTCCCCTGACAACATTGTCACATGGGGAGAGGTTTCGATGTTCACTCGCCGGTCGATTCTGGGAACGGGCGCCGCGCTGGCGCTGCCCCTGCCCGGCCTCGCCTCTCCCCGCGGCCTCGTCACGCGCAGCGGCACGCGCCTGCTCCTCGACGGCAAGCCCTATCGCTTCGCGGGCACGAACATGTGGTACGCGGCGTGGCTCGGCGCCAGGGCCAGCTATGGCGACCGCGACCGGCTCCGCCGCGAGCTCGACACGCTCGCCGGCATGGGCGTGCGCAACATCCGCATCGCCGCGTCGGCCGAGGATTCGCCGCTCAAAAATTCGGTCAAGCCCGCCTTCCGCACCCGGGGAACGACGTACAATCCTGCGCTGCTCGACGGCCTCGACTTCGCGCTCGCCGAGATGGGCGCGCGCGGGATCAAGAGCGTCTGCTACCTCACCAATTTCTGGGAATGGTCGGGCGGGATGATGACCTACATGTCGTGGGTCAACGGCGGCAAGTACATCGACAACAACGACCCCGCTCATCCCTGGCCCGATTTCCCCGACTGGTCGGCGCGCTTCTACGCCAATGCCGAAGCCGTAGGGCTCTACCACGATTACGTGGCGGCGATCGTCAAGCGCCACGCGGGCAATCCGGCGATCATGGCGTGGCAGCTCGCCAACGAGCCGCGTCCCGGCGGCCGCGAGGCGGTCGCGGCGCAATTGCTCCCCGCCTACAATGCGTGGATCCAGAGCACCGCGCGGCTGATCAAGCAGCACTCTCCCGATCACCTCGTCTCCACCGGCAGCGAGGGGCTCAAGGGATCGATGGAAAGCGCCGACATCTACAAGAATGCACATGCGATCCCCGAGATCGATTACCTCACCGCGCATATCTGGCCGCTCAACTGGAGCTGGGTGAGCGCGAAGGACATCGCCGGCACCAACGAGGCCGCCTTCGCCAGGGTGCGCGAATATATCGCGCAACACGACGCGATGGCGCGCGCGCTCGGCAAGCCGCTGGTGATCGAGGAATTCGGCTATCCGCGCGATGGCGGCGGCTACGATCCCGAAAGCGCGACCAGCTTCAAGGACGGCTATTACCGGCTGATCTACGATCATGTGGAGGCGAGCGCCAAGGCGGGCGGCCCGATCGTCGGCTCGAACTTCTGGGCGTGGAACGGCGAGGGCCGCCCGGTGCATGGCGACCACCGCTTCCGCCCCGGCGACACCGCCTGGCTCGGCGATCCGCCGCACGAGCCGCAGGGCTGGTACGGCGTGTTCGACAGCGACGAGACGACGCGCGCAGTCATCAAGGCGCACGCCGCCGCGCTCGCGAGCGCCTGACGATGCTGCTCTCCCTCGCCGCGCTCCTCCTCGCTCCGCAGGCCGAATGTACCGCGAGCGACCAGGATAGCTGGCTCACGCCGATCCGCGCCGAGCCGGGCGAGATCCGCCACATCCATGCGCAGCGCGTCTTCGCGGTGCTCGACAACAAGGTCGCGGTCGCCATCGCGCAAGTATCGCGCCTGCCCTTCGTCCCGCTCACCGACAGCGAGGCGCAGGCGCTGACCGGCATCGGGGCGACCACGCCCGGCGTGGTCGCCAGCGCGATCGTCAAGGCGCCCGAGACCGCGCTCGACGATGGCTTCGCTTCGGCGGAGGAAGCGGCGGAGCAGGCGCGCGCGTTGCGCGGCAAGCTCAGCCCCTGGCTCGTCCGCGCGGTCTATCCGACGCCGAATTCATCGGCGAGCGCGAGCTGGTTCGGCGATACGCTCTCGATCAGCGCGGGCGGGATGGGGTGCGCACTCTATGCCAGGCATCCGGTCGTGGTCTGGCTGGAGAAGATGCCGCATCGGATTTCGGTCGAGGCGATGGCGATCCGCTAGCCTCAGAGGTGCCTGGCGACATTCTCGGTGAGCGCCGCGAGCATCTGATAGCCCATCACCGCCATCACGATTGCCGCACCGCCGATCATCAGGAGCAGCACCAGGAATTCGATCGAGCGCCCGGTCGCGCGGGCGCCCGCATGGGCTCGGCGCGGCGTCGCATAGGCAGCAGGAGTGGGTGCGCACGGCCCGGTATCGTTGTCGGCCTCGCCCCCCAGCAGGCGCATGAGCGGAACGCGGTCGCGCGTCGCGATGCCGAAGCGCCGCTCGCTCGCCCAGATCACGCGGCCGATGATGACGTCGTGGCCCAGCCGCACCTCGACGTAACTGCCGCGATGCGGCGCCTCGCGCGCCTGAAGCATCATGCCGTTTCTGGAGATGTTGCGAACGCAGACATCCTCGGCCGGGCCATCGGTACGCATGCGCCCACGGATCAGGACCGGATGCCGCGCCTCGCGCGGCGTGAACTGGTTGCCCCCTCGCATTGTGGGGGCAAAACGCCTGACTAATCAAATGGTTGCATTAACCATATTGCGGACGATAGCTGCCCTACACCCGCCCCAAGCAACCTTCCGTTGCCCGCAAAGGCCGGCGCGGCCATTTGCCGCTCCATGGCAACGCTCCTCGATCCTACCGCGCGCGGGCGCGTGATTCTCGTCGGTGCGGGCCCGGGCGATCCGGGCCTGCTCACCGTGCGCGCCGTCGATGCGCTGCGCGAAGCGGATGTGCTCGTCCATGACGGGCTGGTCGATCCGCGCGTGCTCGATCTCGCGCCGCATGCACACCGCATCTCGGTCGCCAAGAGCCGTGCGCGGCATACGCTGCCGCAGGAGGCAATCAACGCGCTGATCGTCGCGCATGTGAAGACCGGCGCGATCGTCGTGCGGCTGAAGGGCGGCGACCCCTTCATCTTCGGGCGCGGTGGCGAGGAAGTCGAAGCGGTGCGCGAGGCAGGGCTTCGCGTCGAAGTGATCCCGGGCGTTTCCGCCGCGCTGGGCGCCGCCGCCGAGGCGCAGCTGCCGCTCACGCATCGCGACTGGTCGAGCGCGGTCAGCTTCGTCGCGGGCCAGTGCAAGGGCCTCAAGGACCAGGACTGGTCGGGCCTTGCCGGCAAGGGTCGCACGCTCGTCATCTATATGGGCGTCGCGACTTGCCCGGACATCGCCGACAAGCTGATGGCCGACGGCGTCGCGCCCGACATGCCCGTCGCCGTGCTCGAGCGCGCGACCTATGCCGATCACCGTGCGCTGCGTACGCTGCTCGCCGATCTCGGCCCGATGGTCGAGCGCGAGGCGGTGCAGAGCCCGGCGATCATTGTGGTCGGGGAAGTCGTCCGGCTCGCCGACGCAGAGGACAAGCTCGCCGCTTGGGCCAGGGCCGCGGAGGCGCTGGCATGAAGATCCTCACCGGCAACGACCTGCGCAGCGGCGCAGTGATCTGGTGGACCGGCCAGGGCTGGTCGCTCCATGTCGAGGACGCCGCCGATGTCGGCGAGAATGGCGAGGCGATCCTGACCGCGGAGACCGGCGCGCGCCGCGTCAACGGCGGCGCGATCATCGATGGGACGATGACTCCCGAAGGCCCCCGCCCCGCGCATATCAAGGACCGCATCCGCGCCTACGGCCCCACCGTGCGGCCGGACCTGACCTTGAAGCCCGCCGATCCGAACGCGGGGAGCTGGGTGATATGATCACTTCCTCTGTCACCCCGGCGAAAGCCGGGGCCCAAGGTCGCAAAGGACGACGCCTGGGACTCTGGATCCCGGCTTTCGCCGGGATGACGAGGTAAATCATGTACCGCTACGACCAATACGACCAGGCGATCGTCGACGCCCGCGTCGAGGAATTTCGCGACCAGACCGCGCGCCGCATCGCCGGGGCGATGAACGACGACCAGTTCAAGCCGCTCCGGCTCAAGAACGGCCTCTACCTCCAGCTTCACGCCTATATGCTGCGCGTCGCGATTCCCTATGGCACGCTCGACAGCCGCCAGATGCGCAAGCTCGCGCACATCGCCCGCACCTATGATCGCGGCTACGGCCATTTCACCACGCGGCAGAACATCCAGTACAACTGGATCAAGCTCGAGGAAGCGCCCGACATTCTCGCCGAGCTCGCGACGGTGGAGATGCACGCGATCCAGACTTCGGGCGAGAGCATCCGCAACATCTCGGCCGACCAGTACGCCGGCGCCGCCGCGGACGAGATCTGCGATCCCCGCCCCTGGGCCGAATTGCTCCGCCAGGCGAGCACCTTCCACCCCGAGTTCAGCTACCTCCCGCGCAAGTTCAAGATCGCGGTGATTGCCGCCGAGGAGGACCGCGCGGCGCTGCGCTGGCACGATTTCGCGCTGCGCATCGTGAAGAACGAAGCCGGCGAGCAGGGCTTCGAGGTCTTCGCCGGCGGCGGCATGGGTCGCACCCCGATCATCGCCTATCGCATCCGCGAATTCCTGCCATCGGCGCAGATCTTCTCGTACCTGCAGGCAGTGCTCCGCGTGTGGAACCGCCACGCGCGCCGTGACAACATCCACAAGCAGCGGATGAAGATCCTCGTCCACGAACTCGGCGAGGAGGAGTTCCGTCGCCAGGTCGAGGCCGAGTTCGAGCATTTCCTGACGCTCGGCACCGATTTCCCGCAGGCCGAATACGACCGGATCGCCGCTTATTTCGCGCCGCCGCCCTTCGAGACCGGCCTGCCGGACGAGATCGACCGCAGCGACCCCGAATTCGCCTTGTGGGTCGATCGCCAGACGGCTCCGCACAAGGCGCCGGGCTACCGGATCGTCAATATCAGCCTCAAGCCCGTCGGCGGCATCCCCGGCGACATTTCGGCCGAGCAGATGGAGGTCGTCGCCGATCTCGCCGAACGCTTTAGTTTCAATGAGTTGCGAGCAACTCACGCCCAGAACCTCGTTCTTCCGCATGTCGCTGTGCGCGACCTTGGAGAAGTTTGGGCCGCGCTCCGCGCCGCCAGTCTCGCCGACGCCAATCGCGACCTGATCACCGATCTGATCGCCTGCCCCGGCCTCGATTATTGCAGCCTCGCCAACGCCCGCTCGATCCCCGTCGCGCAGAAGATCGCGCAGCGCTTTTCCGACATGGATCGCCAGCGCGATCTCGGCGAGCTCAAGATCAAGATCAGCGGCTGCATCAACGCCTGCGGCCACCACCATGCCGGACACATCGGCATTCTCGGCGTCGATCGCAAAGGCACCGAGAACTACCAGCTGCTGCTCGGCGGATCGGGCGCGGAGGATATCAGCCAGGCCAAGATCACCGGCCCCGGCTTCGACGAGGACGGCGTGGTCGAGGCGGTCGAGAAGGCCACCGACGTGTACCTGCGCGAACGCGCCGAAGGCGAGCGCTTCCTCGACACCTACCGCCGCATCGGCATGGAGCCGTTCAAGGAGGCGATCTATGGATGACGTATTGCGCTTCCGCGACGACGAGCCGCACGAGGAACCCGCGGTCTCGATCGAGGCGTTTCTCGACCAGTCCAACGCCACCGCGGTCCGCATCGAGGCCGGCGAGGACGCGCGCGCGCTGATCCCGTATCTCGACCGCCTCGCGCTCGTGGAGATCGATTTCCCGCGCTTCCGCGACGGCCGCGGCTATTCCTCCGCGCGCATCCTCCGCGAGGCCGGCTACACCGGCGAAATCCGCGCCTCTGGCGACGTGCTCGTCGATCAGCTCCTCTTCATGCGCCGCTGCGGCTTCGACAGCTTTGCGCCCTATGTCGCGATCGACCCCCGGCTCGCCGAGGAGGCGCTGACGCGCTTTCCGGCGGTCTATCAGCACGCCGCGGACGAGGCCGTCCCCGTGTGGAAGCTGCGCCATGGCTGAGGCCGCCGCGCGGAAGGTCGATCGGCTCGACGTGACGCCGCGCTTCACTGCGGCCGACGCGATCCGGCTCAACAACATGTTCCGCGGCGCGGGCACGCAGGAAGTGCTCGAGGCCGTGCTCGGCGAGCACATACTCGGCGAAGTCGCACTCGTCTCGTCCTTCGGCGCGGAATCGGCAGCGCTGCTGCATCTGATCGCCTCGGTCGATCCCTCGGTCCCGGTGCTCTTCCTCGATACCGGCAAGCACTTCCCCGAGACGCTGGCCTATCGCGACCAGCTCGCCGAGCGCCTGGGACTGCGGAATCTGCGCACGATCGCCCCCGATCCCGAAGCGCTGGCGAAGCGCGACGAGACCGGGCTGCGCTGGTCCTACGATCCCGATGGCTGCTGCGAGATCCGCAAGGTGCAGCCGCTGGTGAAGGCGCTCGCCGCCTTCGACGCGACGATCACCGGCCGCAAGGCCTTCCAGGCGACTACGCGTAATGCTCTCCCCCGCTTCGAGCTCGACGGCGCCAGTGTAGAGGGGCGCTTGAAATTCAATCCGCTCGCCGATTGGACCCGCGACGACATCCAGCGCTGGTTCGAGGAGCACGACCTCCCCCGCCATCCGCTCGAGGCGCAGGGCTATCTCTCGATCGGCTGCGCGCCTTGCACCAGCGTGGTCAAGCCCGGCGAGGACCCGCGCGCGGGGCGCTGGCGCGGCTGGGAAAAGACCGAGTGCGGCATCCACACATCGGTGGGCGACAACGACCCCAACCAGCCGAGCTTCTGACGCTGTTGCCGCGGGCCCGGCCCATGCTAGCATGCCCGGGCAAGTGCTCGAGGGGGAAGCTCGGATGGGATTTGTCGCAATCGCCGCAATGCTGGTCAGCTTCACGGCAACGGCGCGGGAGCAGGACGCCGCACGGCAGACGCACTGCCAGGCGCTCGCGCGCGTGATCTGGGGCGACCTCAACGGACAGAAGGTGAGCCTCGACAGCTTCCGTACCGCGCACCCGACGCCGAGCGCGGCGGAGCAGGCGATCATCGACCGCAAGCAGGCCGCCTACGACGCCGACACCCCGGCTCTTCGAAGCCTTGCGCGCCAAATATGCCGGCGCCGCCAAGCCTTCCGCTGAGGAAATGGCCAAGCTGCGCAACGACACGCCTTATGGGCAGATCAAGCGCGAGGCACAGACCTGCCTGTGAGTCAGGCCGGGCTCACCGCGGCGGCTCGATGATCGGAGGGTTCGTCATCAGCGAAGGCTGTGGCAGGAAGGTAAGCAGCTGGTCCGAGGGGCCGCCGATCAGGAGCTTCCGGACGGAGCCCAAGACGCCGAACCCGATCGAGACCCGCTCGTTCCGCTACGATCGCTGCGGTTATCTGGAAAGCTATGCCGCGGCTCAGGACAGGGGATCAGCGTGCCGGTGATTGCGCTCTGGCTCGGATTTGCATTGCTTCAGCAGCAATCGGCGACCGCCCGTTATTTCCCTTCGCCGGCTGAGCTTCCAGCAACGCCTTGTTCCGCGCCAAGTGATCGTTTCGTGCCCCCCGCCGACAAGGGCGCGGTCAGCGAGTTCGAGAACTCATGGTATTCGCGCCACCTCGCCGCAGCGAAGGAATCGTCGCTCTATCGCCAGGCGCGCGGCAGATCCCCGGCCGCGACGCTGCGCTTCACCTGGTTGCCCACCTTCACGCACCCGGTCGTGGTGCGCGTGGAATGGAATGCCGGTCGGCACGGCAGGCTGGTGGCAAAGCAACTCTCCGGCGCCGGCGGATATGATCCCGGCACGATCGCGCGCACGATCGACCGCAGTCTGACGGCGGGCGAGGCCGCCAAGATAAAGGCGCTGCTCGCGCGAACACGTTTTTTCGCTTTGCCGGTAACGGCATGTGACCGCGGTCTGGATGGCTCTGAATGGCTGTTCGAGCGCACCGACCGGGCCGGCTATAGTCTCGTCAAGCGCTGGAGCCCCGAGCGCGGGCCGGCACGCCAACTCGGCGAGACGCTGCTCGGCCTCACCGGCTGGAAGTTTTCGGAGATTTATTGAGCGCGACCACCGCCAGAGTCAGTATCCCCCCGGCGCCAGATCGCTGAATTTGGTGAACTGACGGTCGAAGCGCAGGTCGACCGTGCCGGTCGCGCCGTGGCGCTGCTTGGCGACGATCACGCTCGCCTTGTTGGCGACGCGGAGCTGCTCGTCCTGCCATGCCTGGTATTTGGCGATTTCCTCGGCCGACGAGTTGCCGTCAGGGGCCTTGGGCGCCTTGAAGTCGTGATAATATTCGTCGCGATAGACAAAGAGCACGATGTCGGCGTCCTGCTCGATCGATCCCGATTCGCGCAGGTCCGATAGTTGCGGCCGCTTGTCCTCGCGGCTCTCGACGGCGCGGCTGAGCTGCGAAAGCGCCAGCACGGGCACGTTCAATTCCTTGGCGAGCGTCTTCAGGCCGCGGCTGATCTCCGAGATTTCCTGCACGCGCCCATCGCCCTGGCTGCGCGCGGTGCCGGTCAGCAGCTGGAGATAGTCGACCACGACCATGCCGATCTTGTGCTGGCGCTTGAGGCGGCGCGCGCGGGTGCGCAGCGCCGCGATCGTCAGCCCCGGCGTGTCGTCGATATAGAGCGGCAGCCGCTCGAGATCGCCCGCCGCGCGCGCGAACTTCATGAACTCGCTCGAGGAGATGTTGCCCGTCCTGAGCTTCTCCGAGACGATCTCCGATTGCTCGGACAGGATACGCATCGCGAGCTGGTCCGACGACATTTCGAGGCTGAAGAAGGCGACGGGGGCGCCAATCGACTTCTCCTCGGGAATGCCCGCCTCCATGTCGTCCATCCAGCGCTTGGCCGCGTTGAACGCGATGTTGGTGGCGAGCGAGGTCTTGCCCATGCCCGGGCGGCCGGCGAGGATCAGCAGGTCCGATCGGTTGAGCCCGCCGGTCATCGCATTGAAGTCGGTGAGGCCCGACGTGACGCCCGAGACGCTGCCGCCCGAATTCATCGCGCGCTCCGCCTGCTTGACCGCCATCGCGGCCGCGCGGGTGAAGCTGCGTGCACCCGCGCCCTCGCTGCCCTTCTCGGCGACTTCGTAGAGCTTGAGTTCCGCCTGCTCGATCTGTTTGGACGGATTGATGTCCTTGCTGGTGTCGAGCGCCTCGTCGACCAGCTCGCGTCCCACGCTCACCAGCGCGCGAAGCATCGCGAGGTCGTACACCTGGTCGGCGAACGCGCGCGCGCCGATCAGGCTCGCCGGATTGCCGGTGAGCTGCGCCAGATACGCAGGGCCGCCCAGTTCCTTCATAGCCGGATCGGCAGCGAAAAGCGGGCGCAGCGTCACCGGCGTCGCCAGCCTGTTGTCGCTCACCAGCATCGCGATCGCATCGTAGATGCGGCCGTGCAGCGGCTCGAAGAAATGCTCGGGGCGCAGCTTCTGGAGCACGTCCTCGGCGATGCGATTGTCGATCATCATCGCGCCGAGCAACGCGGCCTCCGCCTCGACATTCTGCGGCAGGCTGGTGCCCTCGGACGCGTCCGGGGCGGGAAAGGGAATCGGTTGAGCCATGTGTGATTCGTCTGTCGCCCAACCATAGGCCTGCTTCAACCGCCGCGCTTGTGAATAACGGGCATGAGCGACTAGGAGCCGTGCATGGCCGACCCGCGCATCATCGATGTGACGCTCGACGAGCGCACGATCCTGTGGCGCTCGGCCGATATCGAGCAGGAACGGCGCATCGCGATCTTCGACCTGCTCGAGGAGAACCGCTTCGCGCCCCAGCGCCAGCATCCCGATGGCTATGCCGGACCCTACAAGCTGCATCTCAGTGTCCAGGAAGGGCGCCTCGCGATGGACATCCGCCGCGAGGACGGGTCCCATCTGGAGACGCTGGTGCTCGGTCTCGCCCGATTCCGCCGCCCGATCCGGGATTACTTCGCGATCTGCGACGGCTACTATCAGGCGATTCGCAATGCCACGCCCGCGCAGATCGAGACCGTCGACATGGCGCGGCGCGGCATCCACAACGAAGCCGCCGAACTGCTCAGAGAACGGCTGGAGGGCAAGATCGACGTGGATTTCGATACTGCCCGCCGCCTCTTCACGCTGATCTGCGTGCTCCACATCAAGGGCTGAGCCGTGCGGAGCCGTGTCCTGATGCGCCGGCTGCGCTTCGTCGTGCCCGCGCTGATCCTGCTCGGGCTGCTCGGCTTCAGCGCGTGGATGTTCGCGTCGCGTTGGCGGCCGTCGCTCAACGATTTCCCCGTCCAGGGCGTCGATGTGAGCGAGGAGCAGGGCCCGATCGAATGGTGGACGGTAAAAAAGGCTGGCGTCCATTTCGCCTATGTCCGCGCCACTACCGGCGCCGATGGGCGCGACCTGCGCTTCCCCGAGAATTGGCGCTGGACCTACGAGGCCGGCATCCGCCGCGGCGCGATGCACGTTTACTCGCTCTGCCAGCTCGCGAGCGATCAGGCGGGCAATTTCGTCAGCACGGTGCCCCGCTCGGACGATCAACTTCCCGCCGCGGTCGAACTCGATTTCCATTCGGATTGCTCGGCGCGGCCCGAGCGCGCGGTGATGCTCGGCGAGCTCGAACGCTTCATCGCCGCAGTCGAGACGCATCTTGGGAAGCCGGTGGTGCTCAAACCGAGCAAGGCGTTCGAGGCCCGATATCAGGTGAGCGACGGCATCCAGCGGTTGCTGTGGAGCGACCAGCCCTTCTTTCCCCCCTATTATCTCGCGCGCCCCTGGTCGATATGGCGCTCGACGAGCTTCCGTCGGATCGACGGCGTGGGGCGGCCGGTGAACTGGGACGTGATGGCGCGATGACCGACTATGACCCCAAAATGCTGATCGAAGCGGCGCGAGCCGCGGCGAAGAACGCCTATGCGCCCTATTCGCATTTCGCGGTGGGCGCCGCGGTGCTGCTCGCCGACGGCAGCGTCGTCACGGGCGCCAATTTCGAGAATGCGAGCTACGGCCTGTCGCTCTGCGCCGAGACCGTCGCGCTCGCGAAGACCGGCACGGAAGGCCGGCTCGCCGATGTGGTCGCGATTGGCGTGATCGGCGGACGAATGGGGCACGAGGACACCGCACCGGTCAGCCCGTGCGGGCGCTGCCGCCAGATCATCAACGAAGCCGCGCAACTTGGCGGGCGTGACATCCCGGTGCATTGCGGCGGCGCGACCGGCGGGGAGATCGCCACCTACAGGCTTTCGGAGCTGCTCCCTGCGGCGTTCGGGCCCAGGGATCTCGGGCTGGCGTGAACGGCGACCGCACCGTCACTGCGGCTCGGCCCTTCCTTCCGGGCGGCAGGGACTACGAGGCGTCGAAGCGCTTCTATCTGGCGCTCGGTTTCACCATGACCTTCGACGCCGGCGAAGTTGCGGGCTTCGACTGCGGCGGCGCCGGCGGCTTCCTGCTCCAGAACTATTATCATGACGGCTGGGCCGGCAATTTCATGATGCAGCTGCTGGTCGCCGATCTCGATGCGTGGTGGGAGCATATCGAATCGCTAGATTTGCCCGGCAGCTTCGGCGTTCCCGCGCCCAAGGCGCCTGCGGTGCAGCCCTGGGGGATGTTGATCGCCTATCTCGTCGGGCCGTGCGGCGAGCTCTGGCACGTCGCGCAGGACTCCGCTCGAGGGTCCGCCACCGCTGAGGCGAAGCCTTAGTCGTGATGGTCGTGGTCTCCACGATGGTCGTGGTCGCCGCCATGGTCGTGGCCGCCGTGGTGCCCGCCATGATGTCGGCCGTGGTGATCGCCGTTAAAGCCGGGGCGTCCATAGCCGTAGCAGCCCGAAAGCGTGACGCTCGTGACGAGCAGGGCAAGGACCATCCCGGATTTTCGGATACGCATGCGCTCTCTCCTCTTCGATTCCGTAATCTCCCGCCGTCCTGATGACGGTGGGCTGAACGCCCTTGCCTAGCCGCACTTTCCCCGCGAAAGCTGCGCTACCAACCATCGGGGAACCCCATGATCCTGTCGGACCGCTGGATTCGCGAGCAGGCGCTCGAGCACGGCATGATCGAGCCGTTCGTCGAGGCGCAGCGGCGCGAGGGGTGCATCAGCTACGGGCTCTCGTCCTACGGCTATGACGCGCGCGTGGCGGACGAGTTCAAGATCTTCACCAATGTCGATTCGGCGGTGGTCGATCCCAAGGATTTCGCCGCGAACAGCTTCGTCGATCGCCGCACCGACGTCTGCGTGATTCCGCCCAACAGCTTCGCGCTGGCGCGGACGGTGGAATATTTCAGGGTGCCGCGCGACGTGCTGGTGATCTGCCTCGGCAAATCGACCTATGCGCGCTGCGGAATCATCGTCAACGTGACCCCGCTCGAGCCCGAATGGGAGGGGCACGTTACGCTCGAATTCTCGAACACCACGCCGCTGCCCGCGAAGATCTACGCGAACGAAGGCGCGTGCCAGTTCCTGTTTTTGAAGGGCGATCAGCCCTGCGAGACGAGCTATGCCGACCGCGCCGGCAAATATATGGGGCAGCGCGGAGTCACGCTGCCTCGGCTCTGAGCGCGCGGCGGCCTGCCGCCGCGCCCCCCCGATCTTCCTAGCGCGAGGTGACCTGCAGCGCGCTGATCCGCTTGAGGCCGGTATAGGCCACGGCGTACGAGCTCGCGGTCTTCTCCGGGGTCAGATCCATCAGCACTTCGCGCTGGTCGAGCACCTTGCGATAGAGCGCGCGCGCCTCGGACGTGCGGCCGGTGTTGGCATAGACCGCGGCGAGGTTGAGCAGCAGCTCGGGCCGGTTCGGGTGAATTCGAAGCTCCGAGGCCAGCGCATTCTCGGCCGAGGCATAGTCGCCCGCGGCGATCGCGGCGCTGGCCACTGCAGGGTCCTGCGCCCGGGCGGGAAGCGCCGTGAAGAGCAGCGGCGCGGCGGCGATCGCAACGATGATACGCATCCTGTCCTCCTGAAACCGTAATGCCACGGCTACATCTCCGTGACATGTAAGTGACGGTTATATGACAGTTCGGTTTCATCTGAAAGACATTTTGATGACGATTGCAAACTGTGCACACACTGCGCCGGCCGCCGGCGCGGGTGCAAAAAAGAAAGGCGGCCCCGAAGGACCGCCTTCCCTTTGGCTCGATTGCGCGCCCCGTAGGGCGGGCGATCAGAAGTCGTTGCGATACTGCTCGTTGCCGACGAAGCCGAGCTTGTTGACGTTGGCCCGCTTGATGATCGCGAGCACGCGGTCGACGACTTCATAGCGCGCCTGCGGGTCGGGCTGGAAGTGCAGCTCCGGCTCGGGCGACATCTGCAGCGTCTGGTCGAGATACTGGCGAAGCGTCACGTCGTCGATCGGCGCGCTGTTCCAGTAAACCTGGCCCTGCGGATCGATATAGACCTTGTTCTTCTCCGGCTCGACCGGGTTCTGCGGCTGCGGCGTATTGCTCTGCGGCAAATCCACTTTCACTGCGTGCGTCTGGATCGGGATGGTCATGATGATCATGATCAGGAGCACCAGCATGACGTCGATGAGCGGCGTCGTGTTGATCTCCATCATGGGGTCGTTGCCGCCCCCTTTGCCCATGCTCATTGCCATAATTCAAACTCCTCGAGCTGGGCCGTCACAGGCGGACGGTGGCAGTGCCGGCCTCAGGCTCGGAGATGAATCCGACCTTGATGAACCCTGCCATCTGCATGGTGAAGATCGTGCCGCCGACGCAGCGATACGGCGTGTCGATGTCGCCGCGGATATGCACTTCGGGCATATCGTCGGGCGTCATGTTCGCCGCGCCGCCGACGCGCTTGATCTCGGCCTCGAGCTTGGCGACCGCCCGCTTGAGCAACTCGTCATGGTTGACCTTGGTCATGCCCCAATAGACTTCGCAGCCGCCGGGTCCGCCGCGCACCGAAAGCGCAACGTTCTCGGGCTTGGTGATCGTCGGCTCGAACTGCACCTTGGGCAGGCTCAGCTTGACCGTCTGGATCACGACCGGAACCGTGATCAGGAAGATGATCAGGAGCACCAGCATCACGTCCACGAGGGGCGTGGTGTTGATGTCCGACATGGGGCCATCTTCGCCGCCCCCGCCTACGCTCATCGCCATTGCGCGCTATCCTATCCTTAATTCGATGGCCCCGGGGAAATGGCCCGGGGCATAGGCGGAGCCGCGCCGGCGAAGGCGCGGCTCCTCCCGGGTCCTTAAGCGCGCGGCGCAGTCGTGGTCGCGGCCGGAGCCTTGGCAGGCGCAGCGGCCTTGCCACGGATCGTCGGGCGAACCGCGCCGTTCGACGCGAGATAGCCGAGCAGATCGTTCGCGAACGCGTTCATGTCCTCGGCGATCTTCTTGTTTCGGGCCTGCAGCCAGTTGTAGGCGAGCACGGCCGGAACGGCGACGGCGAGACCGACGGCGGTCATGATCAGCGCTTCGCCGACCGGACCGGCGACGGCGTCGATCGAAGCCTGACCCGCGGCGCCGATCTTCACCAGCGCGCGGATGATGCCGATGACGGTGCCGAACAGACCGATGAACGGCGCGGTCGAACCGACGGTGGCGAGGAACGACAGGCCGCCCTTGAGCTGCGAGTTGATCTGGTCCTCCGAGCGGGCCAGCGAACCGTGCAGCCAGTCATGCGCCTCGACCGGATCGGTCAGCTTGGCGTGCTGCTCCTGCGCGGCAAGGCCGTCGTCGACGAGCTGGCGATAGGCCGAGTTCTTCTCGAGCTTCGCAGCGCCTTCGCGCAGGCTGTTGGCGTTCCAGAAGCCGGCGCGGACGCGCTTCGCCTGGTTGAGGATCTTCTGCTGCTCGAACAGCTTGGTGAACAGGATGTAGAGCGAGAAGAAGAGCATCAGCACGAGAATGCCGAAAACGGTCTGCGAAATGAGGCCGCCCTCGCGAAGCGCGGGAATGAGGCCATAGGGGTTTTCG
>JAEWCK010000088.1 GCA_023390675.1 Pseudomonadota bacterium | reverse complement strand
GCTCCTACCCCTGCACCAAAATTCGCCTCGTCACAGCCGCCTCCACCCTTGAGGTAGGCCCCTACCCTCCCGACATAAAGGGAACCGGGCCGAGCGTCTCTTCGGTCCGACTGGAGTATCCGAATGCCTAGTTTTGCCTCCGCCCTCGAAACCACGCTGCACAAGGCGCTCGAAGCCGCGAGCTCGCGACGCCACGAATATGCGACGCTCGAGCATCTGCTGCTCGCGCTCGTGGACGACGAGCATGCCAGCAAGGTGATGAGCGCGTGCGGGGTGGACCTGGGCGAGCTCAAGAATACCGTCGCGCACTATCTCGACACCGAGCTCGAAGCGCTCAAGGTCGAGAACGTCACCGACCCCTCCCCCACCAGCGGGTTCCAGCGCGTCGTCCAGCGCGCGATCCTCCACGTCCAGTCCTCGGGGCGCGACGAAGTGACCGTCGCCAACGTGCTCGTCGCCTTGTTCAGCGAACGCGAGAGCTATGCCGTCTATTTCCTCCAGCAGCAGGACATGAGCCGGCTCGACGCCGTCAGCTTCATCAGCCACGGCGTCGGCAAGGGCGGCAGCTCGAGCGAGACCTCGACGCCCAAGGGGGCCGAGGAGGAGAAGGCGCCCAAGTCGGAGAGCAAGGGCGCAAAGGGCGAAAGCGCGCTCAAGCAGTTCACCGTCGATCTCAACGAGAAGGCGAAGAACGGCAAGGTCGATCCGCTGATCGGACGCGGACCCGAAGTGGACCGCACGGTGCAGATCCTCTGCCGCCGTTCGAAGAACAACCCGCTCTATGTGGGCGATCCCGGCGTCGGCAAGACCGCGATTGCCGAAGGGCTCGCGCGCAAGATCGTCGAGGGCGACGTGCCCGAAGTGCTCAAGGAAGCGGTGATCTATTCGCTCGACATGGGCGCGCTGCTCGCCGGCACGCGCTATCGCGGCGATTTCGAGGAACGGCTGAAGCAGGTCGTGGGCGAGCTCGAGAAGCTGCCGCACGCGGTGCTGTTCATCGACGAGATCCATACGGTGATCGGCGCCGGCGCGACCAGCGGCGGGGCGATGGACGCGTCGAACCTGCTCAAGCCGGCGCTTTCGGGCGGCACGATCCGCTGCATCGGATCGACCACCTACAAGGAATTCCGCAACCATTTCGAGAAGGACCGGGCGCTGCTCCGGCGCTTCCAGAAGATCGACGGCAACGAGCCGACGGTCGAGGACACGGTGAAGATCCTCGCGGGGCTGCGCACCGCGTTCGAGGAGCATCACCACGTCAAGTACACCCCCGACGCGATCAAGTCGGCGGTCGAGCTTTCGGCGCGCTACATCAACGACCGCAAGCTGCCCGACAAGGCGATCGACGTGATCGACGAAGTCGGCGCGATGCAGATGCTGGTGCCCCCGTCGAAGCGCAAGAAGACGATCACCGTGAAGGAGATCGAGGCAGTGATCGCGACGATGGCGCGGATTCCGCCGAAGAGCGTCTCGACCGACGACACGCGCGTGCTCGCCAATCTCGAGACCGACCTCAAGCGCGTCGTGTTCGGGCAGGACAAGGCGATCGAAGTGCTTTCCTCGGCGATCAAGCTCAGCCGGGCGGGGCTGCGCGATCCCGACAAGCCGATCGGCAACTATCTGTTCTCGGGCCCCACCGGCGTCGGCAAGACCGAAGTCGCGCGGCAGCTCGCCGAGATCCTCGGCATCCCGCTCCAGCGCTTCGACATGTCGGAATATATGGAGCGCCATTCGGTGAGCCGGTTGATCGGCGCGCCTCCGGGCTATGTCGGGTACGACCAGGGCGGCCTGCTTACCGACGCGGTCGACCAGCAGCCGCATTCGGTGCTGCTGCTGGACGAGATCGAGAAGGCGCATCCGGACCTGTTCAACATCCTCCTCCAGGTGATGGACAACGGCAAGCTGACCGACCACCACGGCAAGACGGTGGATTTCAGGAACACGATCCTGATCATGACCACCAATGCCGGCGCGAGCGACATGACGCGGGAGTCGATCGGGTTCGGCGAGATCAGCCGCGACGACGTGCAGGAAGAGGCAGTGAAGAAGCTCTTCACGCCCGAATTCCGCAACCGCCTCGATGCGATCGTGCCGTTCGACCATCTGCCAACCGCTGTGGTCGCGCGCGTGGTGGAGAAGTTCATCCTGCAGCTCGAGCTGCAGCTTGCCGATCGCGGCGTGCACATCCAGCTCGACGAGGTGGCGAAGAGCTGGCTCACCGAGAAGGGCTATGACCGGCTCTATGGCGCGCGCCCGATGGGCCGCCTCATCCAGGAGAAGGTCAAGCAGCCGCTCGCCGAGGAGTTGCTGTTCGGCAAGCTCGTCCATGGCGGCGAAGTCAACGTCAAGATGAAGGACGGCGAGCTGACCTTCGAGATCACTCCCGCCGCGCCGAAGCCCAAGGGCAAGGGCGGCAGGAAGACGGTGAGCGCGAAGGCGAAGTAGGCGCGGTCAACGCGGACAAATGGCAGGCCGGGGCAAAAGCTCCGGCCTGTTTTGTCAACCGTCCCCCTCCCCTCGAAGGGAAGGGAGCCCGGAGGCAGGCGTGACGGCCGTCTCCGTCATCCGTTCAGCGCGGCATCGAATGCACGCAATGCGCGGAGCTGCTCCTCCACCGAACCCCACTCCACCTCGCAGCGCCGTTGACGTTCCTCGGCCGGCACCGGCGTGCAATGCCCGATACCGTAGGTCCGGTTGTCTGGAACGATCCAGCCGGGATAGCCCGGTCCATAAGGCGCGCCCAGACACTCATCCATGCTTTCCGGCGACGCCGGCATGTCGGCCGGTTCGCCGCCATAGCCGTAATTGTAGCGCACCGGCACCGCGCTGACCCGCAAGGAGCCGCCGAATTGGGCTCGCCTGTCTCCATTCTCCAGCCGGCTTGCGAGGCATTCGGACACGAATGCTCCCTTCGAGGCCAGCAGCGGTGCGACATTGGGGCTCGACAACGCCTTCATCCGACGCGCCGATTCGGCCTTGAGCGCATTGAACATCGGACAGGGGAAGGTTTCGCAGATCCGCGCGAGGCGCTTCAGATAGCTGCTGTCCGATTGGTCGCAGGTGCGTTGCCAAGGCTTGCATATCGACTCCACCGCGCCCTGGTCCGTCGTCCCTTCGACCGCCGAGCCGCATTTTTCGCGCCGTTCGATCAGATGCTTCGCCAGCAGAAACTCCAGCGCGTCGAGGCCCTGATATTGCTCGCAGAGCTTGGCCGGCGATGGAGGCTCGACGCCCGCGGCCCAGAAGCTGTCAACCGCCGGAGAATCCCTCCGCGCGATCGCCTGCGCATAGCCCGTCGTGTCCAGCGTGTAGCCGTTGCTGGTCAGGTAGGACCGGCTGGGCTGCCGGAGCAGATTGTCGCCAATGCCGTAAGCCCCAGCCACGAGCCCGCAGCACGCGGCGATTTCGCCTCCCGCACGAAGCGGGCGTTCGAGAATGCGATGATAAAGAAAATTGAATGGCCGTATCGCACGACTCAGAATCGGCAACCAACGCCACATAACGCTCCCCCGACGACTGTGGTCTCGGGGAGATAGCGGCAAGCGCCGCGATTGTCTCGGCCGTCTGGATCGGAGCTCGAACTATCGCCGCCGGACCTCCACCGGTGCCGGCAATCGATCGAGTCAGGGGCGCCAGTAGCCCGGCGGCGGCGCTTGGTAATAATAGACCTGAGGCGGCGGGGGCGCGGCGTAGATG
>JAEWCK010000063.1 GCA_023390675.1 Pseudomonadota bacterium | reverse complement strand
TTCCCGTCGCGCAACTGAGTTCGGGTACCAAGTCCTAAAAGCGGCCGCGCAGCCTCGCTGCGCGGCCGTATTCTTGCCGGGCTCAGGAAAATACCGCCTGATAATGCCGCCGATCGGGCGAAGGCATCAGCTGGCTTATGAAGATGCTGTGCGGGCCACCCTTGCCGCAATCGAACTCATAGGTTTCGTTGAGCAGGTAGACCTCGAGCGGCGCCTCGAAAAACAGCGAGAAGGGTTCGCGATGATCGTGCGGGCCCCGGAAGGGCGCACGGCGCTCGATCCGTTCGAGTGTGATTTCCACCGGCCGTGGAAGCGTATTGACGCGAACCTTGCGGCCCACCCAGGGCTCGAAATCTTCCGGCTTGAGAAATTGCATGCCGCCCCCGAAAACGCATGACCGATGATCTTTGTAACTTGCCCGTTCGAGCCCCTCTTGTGAAGCGCCACCGCGCCATGCCTCGCTGATGCTTGCCGCGCCGCTGCCGCCGTTCCCCGGCGCCGCGCCCGCATCGTTGCCGCGCGTGCCTGCCGGGTGTTTGCGCCCCGCCGCATCCGCCGACCTGCCTTTCCTCGCCCGCCTTTATGCAAGCTATCGCGAGGCCGAGCTTCTGCTTCTCCCTTGGTCCGCCGCGGAAAAGCAGACCTTTCTCGAGAGCCAGTTTCGCCTGCAGCACACCGATTATGTGCATCGCTTTCCGCGGGCGGCTTTCTGGATCGTGCAGATCGAAGGCGAGCCTGTCGGCCGCCTCTATCTTGATCGCGTCGGCAGGAAGTGGCGGATCGTCGACATCGGCTTCCTGCCCCGGCATCGCGGACGAGGGATGGGCACTGCGCTGATCCGTCGGCTGCAGGAGGCGGCCGGAGCGAAGGGCGCGACGATCGGGTTGACCGTCGCGGTCAACAATCCGCGCGCGCGAGACCTCTATCTGCGCCTCGGTTTCGAGGAGCAGGCCGGGGACGGCGTCCATATCCCGATGTCGTGGCGGCAAACGGTTGCCCACGGCACGCTTGGCCGCTAGGCTGTTGTTCCTATAAAAGTGGTTTGCACTTGCAAAAATGGGAGGTGGCTCTGTTCTCACGCCGGCAAGCGCTGGGAGGGCTCGCGAGCGCGGCCGGGATTGCCGCGGTGCCGGCGCGCGGCGCGGTCGATCCTAACTGGTCGAGCATCGCCGCCGCCTTCCGCGTCCCCGACTGGTTCCGCGACGCCAAATTCGGCATCTGGGCGCATTGGAGCGCGCAGTGCGTGCCCGAGTTCGGCGACTGGTACGGCCGCAAGATGTATATCCAGGGCGACCCGTTCTACGAGCACCACCTCAAGAACTACGGCCACCCCGCCGATACCGGCTTCATCGAGATCGAAAACCGCTGGAAGGCGGAGAACTGGGATCCCGCGCACCTGATCGGACTCTATAAGGCTGCGGGCGCGCGCTACTTCATGGCGCTCGCCAACCACCACGACAATCTCGACACATTCGACAGCAAGCACCACGCCTGGAACACGTTGCGCGTCGGTCCGAAGCGCGACATCATCGGAACCTGGGCAAAGATCGCGCGCGCCGAGGGGTTGCGCTTCGCGGTCAGCAATCACAGCGCCCACGCCTGGCACTGGTGGCAGCCCGCTTACGGCTACGACGCCGAGGGTCCGCGCAAGGGCGAGCGCTACGACGCGTTCAAGCTGCGCAAGGCCGATGGCGTGGGCAAATGGTGGGACGGCCTCGACCCGCAGGAACTCTACACCGGTCCCGCAATGGTGCCGCCCGACGGGATAGCGTCCAGGCAAGCGATGGAAGAGTGGCACGGCGTCCACGACCGCCGCTGGATGGAGTTCGCCCCCGAGCAGAACCCGCACCATGTCGCCAAATGGCTGCTCCGCCAGCAGGACCTGGTCGAGAAATACCGGCCGGACATGGTCTATATGGACGATCACGCCCTGCCCTTCGGCCCGGTCGGGATCGAGGCGCTCGCGCACTACTACGCGCAGAGCATCGCCGATCACGGCCAGGTCGAAGTGGTGATGACCGCCAAGAAGCTCTCGCCCTATCAGAAGACCGCGCTGGTCGACGATGTCGAGCGCGGCTTCGCCGACGGGCTCCAGCCCGAGCCTTGGCAGACCTGCACCTGCATCGGCGACTGGCATTACAATCGCTGGCGGTACGACGCGAAGGCCTATGTCCCTGCCGAGAAAGTGATCCAGCGGCTGTGCGACGTGGTCTCGAAGAATGGCAATCTGCTGCTCTCGATCCCGATGCGCGGCGACGGCACGATCGATTCCGAGGAGGAGAAGATCGTTGCCGGTATCACGCGCTGGATGCAACGCAACGGCGACGCCGCGATCTTCGGCTCGCGGCCGTGGCGCGTCTATGGCGAAGGCCCGACACAGCTCTCGGGCGGCATGTTCAACGAGAGCAAGGTCGCGTTCGCCGCCGGGGACGTGCGCTACACGACCAACAAGGGAGCGCTCTACGCCGCCTTCCTCAAATGGCCGAGCGAACCAGTCACCCTGACGGCGCTGGCCGGGCTGCCGGTAGAGCGCATAACCCTGCTCGGCGGCGGCAACGCCAAGTTCGCGCACACCGCCGGGGGCCTGAGCGTCACCCTGCCCCCGCCGGGCAAGGATGATTTCGTCCCCGTCGTGCGGATAGACGGCCGGGGAATCGCGTGAGCGCCACCGTCGACGCGCACCAGCATTTCTGGAAGCTCGGCGCCCACGACTGCACCTGGCCCACCGAAGCCCAGGCGGCGATCCACCGCGACTATCTCCCGGCCGCCTGGCCCGGCGGCGAAAGCCTGCTCGTCCAGAGCCAGGAAAGCGCCCGCGACACCGCATGGCTGCTCGAACTCGCCGAGATGCACGACTTCATCCTCGGCGTGATCGGCTGGAGCGACTTCGCCGCTCCCTTCCCCGACGACCCGTGGCTCAAGGGGCTGCGCCCGATGGTGCAGGGCAAGGCGGATGACTGGTACGACGGCTTCGACCCCGGCGCGATGGCCGAGCGCCGCCTCGTGCTCGACGCGCTCGTTCGCCCGCGCCATCTGCCCGCGCTCGCCCGCCTCGCCGAGCACCATCCGGGCCTCGCGATCGTGATCGATCACGGCGGCAAGCCCGACATCGCAGGCGGCGATCTCGGCGGCTGGCGCGCCGAGATGCTGCGTCTCGCGGAATACCCCAATGTCGCGTGCAAGCTCTCCGGGCTGCTCACCGAAGCGGCGCCCGGCCAGCACGAGCAGGTCGCCATGGTCGGCGAATGGCTGCTCGACATATTCGGCGCCGAGCGATTGATCTGGGGTAGCGACTGGCCAGTGCTCGAGCTGGCGGGAAGCTATTTCGGCTGGCTGGAGATGGCGCGTGCGATCGTCTCGCCCGCGGCGCACGAAGCGGTGTTCGGCGGCAACGCCCGGCGGATCTATCGGCTCGATGGCTGAGGCGATGGGGCTGCCCGTCCGGCGCCTCCTCGCACCGGACAGGCAGCCACCCTCGGCGACCGTCGCAAGGCTCCCCCTTTACGGCCGCCGAACCACGATCTCCTTGCCGTCATAGACGAACTGCAGGTCGCTCTCGGCGAAGTCGGGCGCGGTCGGCTTGCCCGGCGTATAGAAACGCACCGAAATCGCGCGCTTGTCGGGCATGCCGTCATAGCTGCCCTCGCGTGCGCCGATCGTCAGCGTGCCCGCCGCTTCGTTCCAGCGCACCGGCACGCGCGCGAACTTGCCCTGCTTGTAGGCGGGGCTGAGCCCGTCATCCTCGTACAGCGAGAATTCGCCATCCGCGCCGGTGAAGACATGGAGCACGATCGGCCCGTCTGGCTGCTCGCCGGTATATTGCAGCGCCGCGCCGGTCGGCACGATCGATCCCGCGCGGACGAACAGCGGCATCCGCTCGCGCGGCGCCGCAGCCTTGATCATCTGCCCGCCCTTGGCGAAGGCTCCGGTCGCGAAATCGTACCAGTCCGCCCCGGCGGGCAGGTAAACGTCGCGCGACCGCGCCTCGAACACCGTCACCGGCGCGACGAGGAACGCCGGGCCGAACATATATTCGTCGTCTACGTTCCACGTCTTGCGGTCGGCGGCGAAGTCCATCGCCAGCCCGCGCATCATCGTGCCGTCCTTGTGCCAGGTGTCGGCGGCGATGGTGTAGATGTACGGCATCAGCCGGTAACGAAGCCGATCGTACGCGACCATCGCATCGTACATCGCCTTGTCGTCCTTCGCGATCTCGTAGATCTCGCGCTTCGGGCTCTCGCCGTGGCTGCGGAAGAGCGGCGAGAAGGCGCCGAACTGGAACCAGCGCAGATTGAGCTCGCGCCACTCGGCGACGGCGCCCGGGTCCTGCTTGGTGTAGCGGTCCTCGAGCGCAAAGCCGCCGATGTCGTGCGTCCAGTTGGGAATGCCCGACATCGACAGGTTCACTCCCGCCGAGATCTGGTCGCGCAAGTCGCTCCACCGCGCCGCGACGTCGCCCGACCACAGCGCAGAACTCGTCCGCTGCGTGCCCGCGAACCCCGAGCGCGTCAGGATGAAGGGCCGCTTGTCGGGCTCCGCCTTGCGCAGTCCCTCGGCCATACCGCCGCCATGGACCAGCGGGAAGCTGTTGAACACCGATGCGCCCGGACCCGAATTGGGCGAGCCCATCTGATACGCCCGTTCCTCGATCGACAGGTTCGAGTGCCAGTCGGGCTCGGTCGCGTCCATCCACCAGGCGTCGAAGCCCTTCGAGACCAGCCCCTTGGCGACCTGCTCGAAATAAAGCTCGCGCGCGTCCTTGGCGTAGGGATCGTAATAGGTGTTGGCGTAGCCCGGCCCTACCCAGTCCCTCTGCCCGGCCTCGAGCGGCCGCTCGTAGAGCCCCCCCTTGGCCCTGAGCGCCTTGCCATTCTCGGTCGTCGGATAGAATTTGGGCCAGACCGAGATCATCACCCGCGCATTGAGCGCGTGCACCTCGTTGACCATCCCCACCGGATCGGGGAAGCGTTTCTCGTCGAAGCACTGGCAGCCCCAGGCGTTCTCCGGCCAGTAAAACCAGTCCTGCACGATATTGTCGATCGGGATCTCGCGCTTTCGATATTCGCGCACAACGCCGAGCAATTGCTCCTGCGTCTCGTAGCGCTGGCGGCTCTGCCAGAAGCCATATGCCCAGGCGGGCATCATCTCGGATTTGCCGGTGAGCCCGCGATAGCCCGCGATCACGTCGTCCATGCTCGCGCCGCCGACGAAATAATAGTCGATCGCATGCCCTGCCTCGGAGGAGAGCCAGAGCGAATGGCGATCGGGCGCGGGGAGCGGATCCGAGTGGAAGAGCGCGATATAGCCCGCATTGGGCTCCCATTCGATCCTGAGCTCGATCGGCTTGCCCGCGGTCATCGGCAGCTCGAAATTGCGGAACCACGGGTTCCAGTTCTGCCGCCACGCGTCGATCACCAGTTTGCCGTCGGCATAGAGCTTCACATAGCTCGACACATAGAGCCGGAACTTGTGCACGCCGGTCTTGTCGGGCGTGACGCTCCCTGTCCACACGACATGCTGCTTGCCGACGACGACGCCCGCGGTGTTCTGCCCGCTATCGGGCGAGGCGACGGTCTGCGCCCTGGCGGCCTCGGGCCAGTTCTTCTGGTCGCGGATGAACTGATAGTCGATCGTCGCTTCCCGCCGGCTCACTGCCAGCTTCTCGCCGAGATAGTAGTCGGCTTTCCAGCCCGGCTTGCCGCCGCTCGAGACGCGGATGCCTTTCCCGACCGGCGCATAGGGCTCGGGATTGCCGAAGCGCGTGATCGAATTGTCGTCCCACAGCACGCCGTAGTTGCGCGTCGAGACGACGAACGGCACCGCGATGTCCATATTGTGCTGGGCGAGTTCGACGTCCTCGCCATTGTAGTTCATCTGCCGGTTCTGGTGCTGGCCGAGGCCGTAAAAGCCCTCGTCGGTGCTGCGATTGAACTGCTGGAGCGTCGCGAGGAAGGACTTGCCCTCGACCGTGACAGGCGCGAAGCCGCGCGCCGTCTCGCCCAGCACCAGCTCACCTCGTGCGTTGCGGAACTGGACGCGCCCATCGGAGAGGCGAATCTCGGCGCTGGCGCGGGGCGACTTGAGCGTCACCAGTCCTCTCGCTTCCACGACTTCGGGATCGCCTGAGGCATTGGCGACCACCATGAAGCTTTCAGGAAGCTTGAGATCGCGCCCCGGAACCGCGGTCACCCGAAAGCTCTGCTCGCCATATGCTAGCACGCGCACGCGCTTGGCCGGGCCGTTCGCCGGCGTCACCACTACGCCATGGGGCACTTTCTCCACGCTCTGCGCGGCGGCCGGCGCGGCGCAGCACAGCGCAGCAAGAGCGAGCACCAATTGCCTCACGATCCTTATTCCTTTCGTCAGCGATAGGTGCCCATCGTCACCTTGAGCAGTACGGGTTCGCCGGTGAAGTTGAAGCCATAATCGATCAGGTCGCCGTTCCAGCGGCGGCGCATGACCCATTTGCCATCCACGAAGCTGCCTTCCTCTGCGCTCAGCAGCTGCGCCTGCTCGCCCTTGGCGTCGGCGAGCGCCAGCCGCACGCGAACATGGCTCCCGCTGATCAGGAAGGTGTCGGGGCCGAGCTGCGCCACGACCATCCCGCCCACCGGTGCGTCGGCATCCGGGTGCGGATCGGCCTTGATCCAGGTCCACTCGGGTTCGCCCATCTGCCAGCGGCCATATTCGGCGGCGATGCGCCAGCGGCCCCTCACGGTCGCCTGCTCCTTGGCGCCTTTGGCGGTGCCCCAGGTCGAGTTCTCGAACGCGATTCGCGCCCAGTCGCGCGCGTTGGGGGCGAGCATCCGATAGGGCGCGGCGAAGGCCGCCATCGTCTCGTCGTCGAGCGCCCTGGCGCCGAGCGGGTAATTGAAATAGCCCGTCGCATCCATGCCGAACGGCGCGAAGCCGATCGCGCCGCGCCCGAGCGCCGGCCACAGGAAGCGCGCATAGTCGCGCGCATTGCCGATCTCGGGGACCATCAGCGCATTGTCGGGCCGGGCATAGCGATCGAGATAGGCGACCGTCGCGAGCGGATCGCGATTGTAGATGTCGGGCGCGACCAGGTCGACGTGCGGCGCCGCCGCCTTCCACACCGGAATGACGTTCCAGTTGGGACCACCCGAAGGGCCGACGTCGCCACCTTCGTCGCTGAAGGCATTGCCCAGCGCGGCGTTGACGTACATCGGCAGCGCCTTGGCCGCCTTTCCCGCCGCGGCGACCTGGTCGATGTAGCGCGCAACGTACCAGGTCTGGAAATATTGCTCGGCGCGCTTGCCGAACAGCGCGGCCCACGTCCCCGGCTTGACGCCCAGCGCCCGCACCAGCTCGGCGGGCACCGGCCCGGCGAAGAGCTTCTCCGCCTCGGGCGAACGGTCGCGCTCGAGGCCGTAGCTTCCAGCCTCATTCTCGGGCTGGACCATGATCACGGTGTTGTCCGGATCGATTTGGGCGAGATGCCGCATCAGCGCCGCGAACGCCTTCTTGTCCGCCTCCAGTGTGCCCCGCCCGTGCGGGCTGAGCGCATAGTGGCTCGACCCGTCGGGCTTCTTCATCCGCGGAAAGCGCGCGGTGTCGCGCTTGACCCACTCGGGAGCGTAGCTCGCGCTGGTATTCTTCCACGTCGCGAACCATAGCAGCACGAGCCGCAGCTTGCGCGCCCGCGCCTGCTCGACCAGCGTGTCGACGAAGGAGAAGTCGAACTGCCCCTCGACCGGCTCCACTTGCTCCCACGCCACCGGCACTTCGACCGTGTTGGCGTGCATCGCCTCGATCACCGGCCAGACTTGCGGCAACATCGCGGGATAGTTGCTCGCGTTGTTGACCTGCGCGCCCAGCATCAGGAACGGCGCGCCGTCGACGAGCAGCGCGTGGCGCCCGTCCTTTTCCACGATCCGGGGAAGGTTCTGCGCCGCCGCGGGAGTGAGCGCGACGGCGCAGAACAGGGCGAGGGCTGCGACGAGCCTGGACGAGCTGGACATCGTCACCGAGCGCCCCCGCGAGGGTTCAGTTTCGGATGCGGATGCTGAGCCCGATCCGGCGGTCGTCGAGCTGATATTTGCGCGGATGCTCGATGACGTTCTGATATTGGATCTTCTCCGAATTGGTCAGGTTGACCACGTCGAGCACGATGCTGACGTGCTTGTTCAGATCGTATGCGATCGAACCGTCGATCTGGCCATAGGCCTTCACATAGATCGGGATCGCGCCGGTGCCGTTTCCGGAGATCGTGTCGAGATAATTGTCGCGCCAGTTATACGCGACGCGCACCCGCAGTCCGTATTTTTCGTAGAGCGCGACGGCGTTGTAGCTCCATTTGGAAAGGCCCTGGAGCGAAGTCGGCACCTGCACGCCGTTCGCCAGCGTGCCCACCGCGCCGGGCGCATCGCTGTCTACGTACGTGATGTTGCCCTGCACGCCGAACCCGTCGAACGGCGCGGGAAGGAAGTTGAAGAAGGTGTTCCCGCCGATCTCGAACCCCTTCACCGTCCCCTCGGTCCCGTTCGCCTGCGCTGTCACAAGGAAGGTCTGGGTTCCCTTGCCCGGAACCGAAACATCAAGCGGATAGACCGCGGTGCTCAGGAAGTTCTTGAGTTTCTTGTAGAAGACGGTGCCGTAAAGCATCGAGCTTCGGCTGGGGAACCATTCGATCGCCGCATCCGCCTGATCGACCTCGAGCGGTTTGAGATACGGATTGCCACCGTTGCCGGTCCTGTCACGCAACGTGACATTGCCATTCACGTCCGTGACGTAGTTCTCGCTCAGCTGAAACAGCGCGCGCATGTCGTAGAAGGGCGGCCGCGACAGCCCCTTCGACGCGGCGGCGCGCAGCTGAAGGTCGGGCGCCACCTTGTATTTGAGGTTCAGGCTGGGCAGCCAGCTCGTATATTGCTGCGATGCGCTGATCGGGGACTGCACGTTGATGTCCGGGCCGGTCGGCGTGGTGCGATAGGTCAGCGTGCTCCGGCCGCTCGCCGAGTTCTCGGTGCGCACGACGCGCAATCCGATATTGCCGCTCAGCGCGTCGTCGCGCCCGAAGCGCAGCATCGCGTAGCCGGCGTAGGTGTGCTCGTCCTGGATGTTGATGTCGGTCGCCGGATTATATTCGGTGAGCGGCCGCGTCGCCGGGCCGCAGCAGGACGGTCCCGCCTTGGCATAGAGCTCGGCGTAAAGCGGGCCCGGATCGAACAGGCGGAAATAGTTGAACCCGGGCAGGCTCTGGACCTCGGCGCGGCCGTCGAAAAAGCCTTCGGTGAAGGGGTTCTGGAGCCCGTAGTCGGACATCGGGATAACGGTGTTGCCGCCCCAGGGCGCCGACAGGAACGACCAGACATAAGGCGTCGAGCGATTGGTCGCCGAGCGATCGGTGTAGCGCCCGCCCGCCGTGAAGCTGCGCAGGAAGCTGCCGTCGTCGAAATCCCATTCGAGGTCGACGCGCGCCGTCTTCTGGTTGGCGTCGCTGTCCTCCTTATGGTCCATCACGGCGATCAGATAATAATTGGCGCCGTTCTCGACGCCTGCCGGACCGAACGTGATCTGCGGCACGTCGCCGCGCAGATCCATGTAATAGCTGCCCGCATCGCGGTTGCCGAAGGCCGAATAGTTGCGGTTCTCGGCGGTGGCCTTGATGTACTGGAAGTCGCCGTTGATCCTGAGGTTCGAAGCCGGCGACCATTTGAATCCGCCCGACCAGTCGGTCGTCTTGCTGATGTTGAAGTTGATCTGGTTGTTCGAGTTGGTGGCGATGCCGTCATAGCCACCGCGCAGGAAGGTGCCGTCGGCGTCGAACTCGAACGTCCCGATCGGAGTGAGCCCGGTGACGCCGTTCACGTCGGTCCCGCGCGTCACGAATGTGCTGAGGTTCGAACCTTCGATATAATAGCGCGACTGGAAGACCTGGCCGTAGAATTCGAGGTCGGGCGAAGGCGCCCACTGGATCGCGCCATAGACCCCGGTGCGCTCGCGATCGCCGAAATAGGTGGCGACGCCCGCACCGTCGCTCACTTCGCGCGGGCCGGTGGTGCCGGCGGGCAGGTTGGTAGTGCTCACATAAGGCTCGAGCACCAGCTCGTCGGAACGGTAATTGGCCTCGAACCACGAGAAGTTGGCAAGGATGCCGATCTCGCCGATCCCGGTCTCCCAGCGATCGCTGAGCAGCGCCGAGCCGTTCATCCTGAGCTGCTTGCTGAGGCTGTAGTCGTTGGCGCCCAGCGTCACCGCAGCGAGCAGGCCATTCTGGTCGAATGGCATGCGCGTGCGCAGGTTGACGAGGCCACCGATCCCGCCCTCGATCATTTCGGCCGAAGGGTTCTTGTAGACGTCGACGCCGGCCAGAAGCTCGGAGGGCACGTCCTCGAAGCCGAGCGCGCGGCCGCCTGAGGCGCCGAAACTGTCGCGGCCGTTAACTTCGGTGCGAACCTGGGTGAGGCCGCGGATCGCGATGCCTGATCCTTCGCCGCGGTTGCGGGTGATCTGGATGCCCGAGATGCGCTGGAGCGCCTCGGCGACGTTCTTGTCGGGGAGCGCGCCGATGTCGATCGCGGTGATCGAATCGACGAACTGGTCCGAATTGACCTTGATCGACTGGGCCGACGCCAGCGAGGCGCGCAGGCCGGTGACGATGATGCCTTCGTCGTCCTGCGTCTCGTCGCTCTTCGCGTCGTCGTCGCTCGCCTGCGGCGTATTGCTGGTCTGCGCGAAGGCGGGTGCAGCAAAGCTGAGCGCGAACGCAGACGCGCCCAGCAAAAGCCCGCGCTTCAGCGGGATCGAATCGAGCATGGTCACTCCCCTCCAGGCTGCCGTCGGCGGCAGCGGCCAAGTTCAGGGAGAGACGACTTCGTGGCTCTTGTGGCGCCGTTTCGAGCACCCTCTCCCCGTCGCCGCGCCCCCGCTATCGCGCAGCCGAATGGCTGCGGTGCGGGGATTTCGGCTATGACAGCGCTATCACTGATAAGATTAATCGTCTACAAAAATCGTCAGTATATATGAAAACAGTCGGTTTCGACGTGCCAGACGAAGCTGGTAGGGAGGGGAAATGAGCGACCGCCGAATCCGCAAGCTGATCGTCGTGGGCGGGGGAACCGCGGGGTGGATGGCGGCCGCCGCGCTCGCCCGCGCGCTGGGCGAAGGCGCCACCGAGATTGTCGTCATCGAATCCGAAGCCATCGGCACCGTCGGCGTCGGCGAGGCGACGATCCCGCCTATCATCGAGCTCAACAACATGCTGGGCTTCGACGAGGACGAGTTCGTGCGGCGAACGCATGCGACCTTCAAGCTTGGCATCCAGTTCCGCGGCTGGAGCACGGCGGGGGCCGAATACTTCCATCCCTTCGGCCGCCACGGCGCGGACATCGGCAGCCTGCCCTTCCACCAATATTGGCTGCGCGCGCGCGAAGAGTTCTGCGCGGAGGCCGGCGCGCTCGACGACTACAACCTGCCCACCGTCGCGGCGCTGTCAGGCAAGTTCTGCCGGCCATCACCCGATCCGCGCAACACTCTGTCGAACATCGCCTATGCGTTTCACTTCGACGCCGGGCTCTACGCCAAGTGGCTGCGCGAGACCGCCGAGGGGGCAGGCGCAATCCGCCGCGAGGGCCGCGTCACCGAAGTACTGATGCACGACAACGGCTTCGTCCGCGGGGTTCGGCTGGAGGACGGCAGCGAGCATGAGGCCGACCTGTTCATCGATTGCTCGGGCTTTCGCGGGCTGCTGATCGAAGGTGCGCTGGAGACCGGCTACGAGGACTGGACGCACTGGCTACCGTGCGACCGCGCGATCGCATTGCCCTGCGCCGGCGTCGGGCCGCCCACCCCCTACACCCGCTCGACCGCGCACGCGGCCGGCTGGCAATGGCGCATCCCGCTCCAGCACCGCACCGGCAACGGTCACGTCTATTGCAGCGCCTTCATGTCCGACGACGAGGCCGAATCGATCCTGCGCGCCAATCTCGACGGCGAGCCGCTCGCCCGACCCAATAAGCTGCGCTTCGTCACCGGCCGACGTCGCAAGTTCTGGAACAGGAACGTCGTCGCGCTGGGTCTCGCCTCGGGCTTCATGGAGCCGCTCGAATCGACGAGCATCCACCTGGTGCAGACCGGGCTGTCGAAGCTGCTCAACCTCTTCCCGGACCGCGACTTCCACCAGGCCGACATCGATTTCTACAATCGCAGCGCAGGGATCGAATACGATCGCATCCGCGACTTCCTGATCCTCCATTATCACGCCAACCAGCGCGACGAGCCGTTCTGGAAGGCGTGCCGAGACATGGCGATCCCCGACAGTCTCGCCGAGAAATACGCGCTGTGGCGGCATCACGGCCGCGTCTTCCGGGTCGAGGACGAACTGTTCGGCGAATCGAGCTGGGTCGCGGTGCTGCTCGGCCAGGGCGTTCCGCCGCTGGGTCACGATCCGCTCGCCGACGCGATGCCCGCCGAGAAGCTGCGCGGGCTGCTCCCGCGCATGCGGAGCGCGATCGCGCGCGGCGCCGAGGCGATGCCGCGGCACGAGGACTTCATCGCCGAGCATTGCGCGATGGGCGCCGCTCCGGTCGCGCCCCGGCCGCCGGCGCATTTCTCGCTGACCGCCTCGCGCGGCCCTATTGCGCCGCTGCGGGGAAGATAGCCTCCGCCGCGCGGTGCGCGAAGGTAGCGAGCGTCGCGGGCTTCATCTCGATCGAGAAGCCGGGCGCGCGCGGCGCGACGTAGCGACCGCCCTCCACCCGGCAGGGATCGACGAAATGCTCGTGCAGATGGTCGACATATTCGATCACCCTGCCCTCCATCGTTCCCGCGATCGCGAGATAGTCGATCATCGCGAGGTGCTGAACATATTCGCACAGCCCGACCCCGCCGGCGTGCGGGCACACCGGCAGATCGTATTTTGCCGCCATCAGCAGCACGGCGAGCACTTCGTTGACGCCGCCCAGCCGGCACGCGTCGATCTGCACCACGTCGATCGCGCCGCGCATGATGAATTGCTTGAAGAGCACGCGGTTCTGGCACATCTCGCCGGTCGCGACGCGCATCGGCTTCACTGCCTCGCGGATCGCGCGATGCCCTTCGACGTCGTCGGGGCTGGTCGGCTCCTCGATGAACCAGGGACCTGCAAAGGCGAGCGCCTTCAGGTGCGCTATCGCCTGATCGACTTCCCAGATCTGATTGGCATCGATCATCAGCTTGCGGTCCGGGCCGAGCACGCCGCGCGCGATCGTCGCGCGGCGGATGTCGTCCTCCAGCGCGCGGCCGACCTTGAGCTTGACGTGGTCGAACCCCTGCTCGACCGCCTCGCGGCAGAGCCGCTCGAGCTTGTCGTCGGTATAGCCGAGCCAGCCCGCCGACGTGGTGTAGGCGGGGTAGCCCCGCGTCTCGAGCAGCGCGAAGCGTTCTGCCTTGCCCTCCGCGCGCGCCTCCAGCAGCGCGAGCGCCTCGCCGGGCGTGATGCAATCGGTGACGTAGCGGAAGTCTATCAGCCCGACGATCTCGCGCGGACTCATCTCGCCGATCAGCCGCCAGAGCGGCTTGCCCTCGGTCTTGGCCCACAGGTCCCAGACCGCATTGACCACCGCGCCGGTCGCAAGGTGGATCACCCCCTTTTCGGGGCCGATCCAGCGCAACTGGCTGTCGCCGGTCACGTGGCGCCAGAAGCGCGCGCCATCCTCGCGGATCCAGTCGAGGTCGAGCCCCTCGACCAGCGGCGCAAGCGCCTCGATCGCGACGCAGCAAATGTCGTTGCCGCGCCCGATCGTGAAGGTCAGACCGTGGCCGCTCAGCCCCGGCGTGTCCGTCTCGACGATGCAATAGGCGGCCGAATAATCGGGATCTGGATTCATCGCGTCGGAGCCGTCCAATCGCTCCGAAGTCGGAAAACGGACGTCGAGCACGCGCAGCCTGGTAATAACGGTCATCGCGCTGCCATTGCCCCTCCGCGCCCCTCTATTTGCAGATGATGTAGATTTTCATATATGACAACGCGTGCGCCTGCAAGCTTCCATGCTATGCACGCGCCGAAAAGGAGGGGAAATGGCCAGCCGCCGCTGCTTTGCGCTCGATCTCGTCGACGATGCCGCGCTGATCGCCGAATATGAGGCGCGCCATGCCCCGGGCGCGGTGTGGCCGCAGGTGATCGCGCACATCCGCGCCACCGGCGTCGAAGCGATGGAGATCTGGCGCAGCGGGGACCGGATGGTGATGATCGCCGAAGTCGCCGACGACTATCCCCGCGCCATCGCCGAGCCGCCCGAGAACGCCGAATGGGAAAAGCTGATGTGGCGATTCCAGCGGCCGTTGCCCCACGCCGCCGAGGGCGAGAAATGGCTGCCGATGACGCGCATCTTCGCGCTGGACGAACAGGCATGAAGCTGGTCCGCTGGGGCGAGAGAGGCCGCGAACGTCCCGGGCTGATCGATAGCGAAGGCCAGCTTCGCGACTTGTCCGGCGTGGTGGACGACATCGATGGCAGCCATGCGACGATCGCGCGCATCGGCGCCGCCGATCCGGCTGCGCTTCCCCTCGTCGATGGCGATCCCCGCCTGGGCCCGTGCGTCGCGCGGCCGGGCAAGTTCCTGTGCATCGGGTTCAATTTTCTCGATCATGTCGCTGCGGCGGGTGTGCAGATTCCCGTCGAGCCGACGGTCTTCGCCAAATGGACCAGTGCGATTTCAGGGCCTTACGACCCGATCCTGCGACCGCGTGGCGGAGAGAAGATGGATTGGGAAGTCGAGCTCGGCTTCGTCATCGGCCGCGAGTGCCGCTACGTGACCGAAGAGGAAGGCTGGGCGGCGATCTCGGGCTATTTCATCGTCCACGATCTCTCCGAGCGCGCGTTCCAGCACGAGCGGGGCGGCAGCCTCAGCAAGGGCAAAGGCTGCGACACGTTCGGTCCGATCGGCCCGTGGCTCGTCACTCCGGACGAGATCGACCTCGCCGACCTCCACATGTGGCTCGAGGTCAATGGCCGCCGCTATCAGGACGGCTCGACGCGGACGATGATCTTCAGCCCCGGTTTCCTCGTCTCGTACCTCAGCCGCTTCATGAGCCTCCACCCCGGCGACCTGGTGTCGAGCGGCACGCCCCCCGGAGTCGGCGCGGCGCAGGACCCGCCCACCTTCCTCAAGCCCGGCGACGAGGTCCGCCTCGGCATCGCGGGGCTCGGCGAGCAGCGGCAGATAGTCGAGCAGGCCTAGACCCGGCTATCCCCCTCGACGAGCTGCGCCGAAATCCGGTCCGCCGCGTCGCGCACCATCTCAACCGTCTCGCGCCGCGAGACCGCGGGCTGGAGCTTCTTCAGATAAGGCACCGTCAGCGCCGCCGCGGCGCTGCCGCCGCGCATCACCGGCGCCGAGATGTCGGTGATGTTGGCGACGAACTTGCTCGGCGTCTGCTCGACATGCCGCTCGCGGATCGCATCGGTATGCTCGCGAAACTCGCGCAGCTCCTCGGGCGAGAGCGGCGGGTTGAACAATTTCTCCCAGCGCCTGCGGACGTCCTCGGGCTGGAACGCGAACAGCACCGCGCCCGACGCCGAAAGGTGGAGCGGGCGCCGATAGCCGACGCGCACCGAGAAGCCGAGCTGCTCGCTCGATTCCATCCGCGCGACCACCACCATCTCGCCCAGCGTGTGGAGCGCGAGATGGCAGCTCTGCCCCACGGCCAATGCGAGCTGGCGCATCACCGGCAGCGCCACTTCGATCAGCGTGCGCGTGCGCGGCTGCTGCATGCCGAGCGAGAAGAGCCGATCGGTGAGCCGGTAGCCGTCGACCGCAGGATCCTGCTCGATATAGCCGCGGAACTCGAGCACCTGCACCATGCGGAACAGCTCGCCATGGCTGCGCCCCAGCCGATTGACGATCCCGGTGAGCGTCACCGGCCGGCTCTCCGCGGCGAGCAGCTCGAGGATGTCGAGCCCCTTCTCCAGCGCCGGGGCGCGATAGCGGCGGTCGTCGCCTTCGTTCTCGATTTCCTGGTCGGCCAACGCGTCTCTCCCGTCGGCTTCGTTCATAGGCGAAACCGGACGGCCCGGACAAATCTTCCGTTGGGCGGGCCATCCGCTATGCTGGCGGCAAAGGGGGATGGGCATGGCAGAGACGCAGGCACCATCGAGTCCGCTCGAGCGCCGCTTCGCGCTAGCCGAGCGCGGCAGCGACGCGCGCACCGAAGTGCTGGCGGGCGTCACGACCTTCCTCACCATGGCGTACATCATCGTCGTCAACCCGGCGATCCTGAGCAGCACGGGAATGCCGATCGCCGCGGTGGCGGCGGCGACGTGTCTTGCCGCGGGGCTCGCCAGCATCCTGATGGGGTTCGCGGCCAACGTGCCGCTCGCGCTCGCGCCCGGCATGGGGCTCAACGCCTATTTCGCGTTTACCGTGGTCGGCGCGATGGGGGTGCCGTGGCAAGTGGCGCTGGGGTGCGTCTTCATCTCGGGCATCGCCTTCCTGCTGCTGACCTTCGCGGGCATCCGCCAGCTGATCATCGCCGCGATCCCGCCGCACCTCTTCGCCGCGGTGGCGGGCGGGATCGGGCTGTTCATCGGGCTGATCGGGCTCAAGAACGCCGGAATCATCGTCACCAGTCCCGCGACTTCGGTGACGCTCGGCGATCTCCACGCGCCGGGCGCGGCGCTCGCCTTGTTCGGACTCGCCGTCACTGCCGCGCTCGCGGTGTGGAAGGTGCGCGGCGCGGTCCTGATCGGCATCGCCGCGACCACGCTCGGCGGCTGGCTGATCGGCCAGGTCCATTTCACGCGCCAGCCCTACGACCTGACCGCGATCTCGCAGACCGCCTTCCATCTCGATCTCGCCGGAGTGTTCGGCCTGTCGGGCAGCCATGGCCTCGGGCTGTTCGAGATCCTGTTCGTCTTCCTGTTCGTCGACCTGTTCGACAATATCGGCACGCTGGTCGGCGTCACGCGTCGCGCCGGGCTGGTCGACGCCGAAGGGCAGGTTCCGCGCCTCAATCGCATCCTTTTCACCGATGCGGTCGCGACGATCGTCGGCAGCCTCGCGGGCACCAGCACGGTGACCTCCTATGTCGAGAGCGCGGCGGGCGTGCAGGCGGGCGGGCGCACCGGCCTCACGGCGATCGTCACCGGCATCCTCTTCCTCCTCGCGATGCTCGTCGCACCCTGGGCGCAGCTCGTGCCGCTCGCCGCGACTGCGCCCGCGCTGATCCTCGTCGGCGGGCTGATGATGGCGCCGCTCGCCGATGTCGACTGGGACACGCCCGACATCGCGATCCCGGCCTTCCTGACCGTGGCGATGATCCCCTTCACTTTCTCGATCGCCAACGGCCTCGCCTTCGGCATCACTGCGCATGCGCTGCTCAAGCTCGCGCGCGGCAGGATCACGCGCGCCGACTGGCTGTTGCTGGCGCTCGCTTCGCTCTTCGTCGCCCGCTTCGCCTGGTTCGCGGCGGGCTGAGGCAACCGGTTTCCCCGCGGGGCTCTGGCGCCTATATGGCCGGCATGGACCCGCTATTCCGCATCGATCCCCGCGACCAGGTCGCGACCACGCTCCGCGACGTCGAGGCAGGCGAGCAGGCGCTCGGAGTGACCGTCGCAGTCGCGGTGCCCAAGGGGCACAAGGTTGCGCTGCTGCCGATCGCCGCGGGCACGCCAGTGCTCAAGTTCGGCTTCCCGATCGGCGTCGCGACGCACGACATCGCGCCGGGCGAGCACGTCCACACCCATAATGTCTCGACCGCGCTCCAGGCGAGCGGGGACTATGCCTACAAGCCCGTGGCCGAATCCGGCGAACACGGCGAGGCGCCCGGCTTCATGGGCTATCGCCGCGCCAACGGCCGGGTGGGCACGCGCAACGAGATCTGGGTGATCCCCACCGTCGGCTGCGTCGCGCGCACCGCGCAGAAGATCGCCGAAAAGGCCAATGCGCGCTTCGCCGGGCGTGTCGACGGCATCCACGCCTTTCCCCACCCCTTCGGCTGCTCGCAGCTGGGCGATGACCTGACCGGCACGCGCGACATCCTCGCGGCGCTCGCCAACCACCCCAATGCGGGCGGCGTGCTGATCGTCGGGCTCGGCTGCGAATCGAACCAGACGAGCAAGCTGCTCGAAGGCGTCGAGCACCCCAATCTGCGCACGCTCGGCGCGCAGATGGCGAGCGACGAAGTCGAGGAAGGGCTGGAACTGGTCGAGCTGCTCGTCGCCGAGGCGGAGAAGACTCCGCGCACCCCCGCCGCGCTCTCGGAGTTGGTGCTGGGGGTCAAATGCGGCGGCTCGGACGGCTTTTCCGGGCTCACCGCGAACCCGCTCGTCGGCAAGATGGCCGATGCCGTGACCGCGGCGGGCGGCACGGCGATTCTCACCGAAATCCCCGAGATCTTCGGCGCCGAGCAGCTGTTGATGGAGCGCGCCGCGAGCGAGGAGGTGTTCGACGGGATCGTCGCGCTGGTGAACGGCTTCAAGGCCTATTTCACGCGCCACGGCGAGCCGGTTTCGGAGAACCCGTCGCCCGGCAACATCGCCGGCGGGATCACCACGCTCGAGGAGAAGTCGCTCGGCGCGGTGCAGAAGGCCGGGCACGCCACGGTCACCGACGTGATCCATTATGGCGATCGCGTCCGCCGCCGCGGACTGACGCTGCTCGAAGCGCCGGGCAACGATGCCGTCTCCTCGACTGCGCTCGCCGCGGCGGGGGCGACGGCGATCCTCTTCACCACCGGGCGCGGCACGCCGCTCGGCTTCCCGGTGCCGACGATCAAGATCGCCTCGAACAGCGATCTCGCGCGGCGCAAGCCCGGCTGGATCGATTTCGACGCCGGCCAAGTGCTCGAGGAAGGGATGGACGAAGCCGCCGAGGCGCTGCTCGGCACGATCGCGGCGATCGCATCGGGCAAGGAAACCGCCGCCGAGCGCAATGGCGAGCGCGAGATCGCGATCTGGAAGCGCGGCGTAACGCTCTGACCATCCACAGTTGAAATTCGTAACGGCCCAGTCACGGATTGGGCCGGAGCCTGGCTTCTGTTAACCATTTCGCCGTTCGGCGCGAATCGGGGGGTTCCGGGTGACGATCGTCCTGGCCAATGCAGTCGCGAATCTCGCGGATGCTCCCGCGGCGCCCGCCGATTGGGCGAGCTGGGCGCAGGTATTGGTCCTCGCGCTCGCTATCCTCGGCGCCGCACTCATCGTCCGCGGACGGCCGCGTCCCGATTACGTCGCGCCGCGCAAGGATTTCGCGCGCTTCGTCCGCAGCGGCGTCGAGGAGCGCACCCGGGAACTGCGCGCGGTGTTCACATCGAAACTTCAGGAGAGCCCGAAGACCTTCGCCGACGCGCAGGAATATCTGCGCGGGCTGCGCAAGGACCTGCGCTACGCGACCGGCTTCATCGAACGCGTCGACAAGCGCGCATTCGAGGGCTGGCCCAAGTTCGAGCTGTACGAGGCCTTCCACAAATGGGCCGAGCCGATCCGCTATACCGACCGGCTGCTCGCCGACATGCTCGGCGACCTCCAGACGGCGGCGGACAAATCGCTTGTCGGGCCTCTGCTCGAGCAATATCGCCGCGACGAGTGGCGCATCCGCCTCGATCTCGAGGATCTCGACAAGCGCAGCGCCGCAGTCGTCGCGGCGGCGAAGGCGATCGAGGAGCCCGAAAAAAGCTGAGCTTGCGGCCGGACCATGCTGCAATGCGGCAAAGCGAGGCGCACAGGCATTGAAGCCTTAACCTCTCGCCGCTAGCGTCGCAGCGGGGTTTTACCGGGGCGGGTAATCAAATGACTGAATTCTTTGTCTTCGTGTACGCGATGCTGGCGATGTTCGTCCTGCAGGCGATGCAGCGCAACCAGCGCGCGGAGCGGCCCAATCCGCAGATGGTGACTGCGATGGGCTGGGGGCTGTTCTCGCTCTCCTCGACGCTCGCGGTGCTGTTCGGCGCGATGGCGCTGGCGATGGCGATCGGCATCCGGGTGCCGCTCGACGCGCTCGACGCGTCGCTCTTCTAGGTGCCGCTTTACCGCTTCGCGGGGCACGAGCCCGAGATTGCGGAAGACGCCTGGGTCGCGCCGAGCGCCGACCTGATCGGCGACGTCCGGCTGGCGGCGGGCGCGAGCGTGTGGTTCGGCGCCGTGATCCGCGCGGACAACACCCCGATCCTGATCGGCGCGCGCTCGAACGTGCAGGACGGAGCGGTCTGCCATTCGGATCCCGGCGCACCGCTGACGATCGGCGAAGACGTGACCGTCGGCCACAAGGCGATCCTCCACGGCTGCACGATCGGCGACCGCGTGCTGATCGGCATGGGCGCGACGATCATGAACCACGCCGCGATCGGCGAGGATTGCGTGATCGGCGCGGGCGCACTGATCACCGAGGGCAAGACCTTCCCGCCCGGGCATCTGATCATGGGGGCGCCCGCCAGGGCAGTCCGCGCGCTCGACGATGGCGCGCGCGCCACGCTCAGGCTTTCCGCCGCACTCTACGCCGCGAAGCAGCGTGACTATGCGGCGGGGCTGGAGCGCGTCGACTAACTCTTCTTCGCCCGCTGCTGGCGGATATATTCGAGCTCGTCTTTTATCTTCTGATCGTCCGGCGCCATTTCGAGCGCCTTTTTGAGGTTGGCCTCGGCCTGATCGAGCTGCCCGAGCTCGATCTGATTGTAGCCAATCCCGAAATAAGCGCGGCGCAACTCGAACTTGCGATCCTTCTCGTCGGTCATGCGCAGCGCGCGACGCTCGGCTTCGCGATAGGAGTCGATCGAGAGCTGCCAGTGCTTCTGCGCCTGGTGGATATAACCGAGCTCCGCGGCGAACTGCGCGCGCTCGGGCATCATCGCGCTGGCGCGGGCGACGAACGGCAGCGCCTCGTCGATTCTGTTCAGATCGACCAGCGCGAACCCCTTGGCCCACATCGCGAAGCACCAGTTCTCGGTGATCGCGGTCTTGCTCGGAACAGGCAGCGGCGCGTCCCCGGCGCAGTAAACGCGCGAATCGCCATTGGGATAGAGCTTCTCATATTCGGCGAGCACCGGATCGAGCACCGCGATCGCGCCGGCGGCGTCGCCCGCCTTCATTTTGGTGATTCCGTCGACGATCTTCCCGGCGCGCGCTTGCTCGGCATCGTCCTGAGGCATCGCGGGCGTGCCCGTTTGCGCCGCAGCGGATGCCATGGGCGCCGCGCAGAGCAGCAGCACAGCCAGACCGTAACGCATCTTGATCTCCCCCTCGTGGTTTCGAGGGCAGCCTATCCTATTCCGCCGCGTCTTCAATTGCCTCAATGGGCGTGCTGCCTACGAGCTTGGTGAGCGGGCGCGGCGCCGCCTCGACCATCGGCAGCGCCTCGATCTCCTTGGTTCCGCTCGACACTTCGAGCGCCTCGAAGCGCTTGGCCTGCGTCATCACCTGGCTTTCGAGGCTGCCGACCATCGCATTGTACGCGCCCGTCGCCGCCTCGAGGTTGCGCCCCATCCGCGCGACATGCGCGCCCATCGTCGCGAGGCGCGAATGCAGCTCCTTGCCCAGCCGCGCGATCTCGGCCGCTTCTTCCGCGAGCCGTTCCTGCCGCCACACGCTCGCCACCGTCCGCGCGATCGCGACGAGGTTGGTCGGCGTGGCGAGCAGCACGCGGCGCTCGAACGCCCATTCCCACAGCCGGTCGTCCTGCTCGAGCGCGGCGGTCAGGAAATGCTCGCCGGGAATGTAGAGGATCACATAGTCGGCGGCGTCGCCGAACTGCGCCCAATAGGCTTTGGAGCCGAGCTGCTGGGCATGATTGCGGATCGACGCGGCATGCGCCTTCAAGTGCGATTTGCGCTGGTCGTCATCGACCTGCTCGCTGGCATCCAGATAGGCATTCAGCGAGCATTTCGCGTCGATGATCAGCTTGCGGCCGCCCGGCAGGTT
>JAEWCK010000051.1 GCA_023390675.1 Pseudomonadota bacterium | reverse complement strand
CAGCAGTAGTAGCGTCGATCGTTCAGGTCCCCGCATCTCCCTGGAAGAGGGGACTCGCAACCGGCGAAAATTTGTCGGCTGAGCGCCAGCGCCTAACCACTCGCTAACTCTCCATCCGCTACATCCGGCGGGTGAGCAGCCAGACTTCCTCCCAATTCGCCCGGCCGCGCATCGACGCGCGCGCGCTGCTGGGTCTGTACGATCCCGCGGACACCACCGATTGGGGCCCGATCCGCGCCGCGCAGCTCCATGCCGGCAGCCAGCTCGCGATGTTCATGCTCGCGTCCAATCTGATCGGCGCGTCGCTCGTCACGCTGATTCTCGCGCCGCTCGTCCCGCTTTGGCAGCTCGCCAGCTGGAGCGCGCTCGTTGCCGCCGTCGCGGTCGCCGTCGCGTTCCGCCGGCTTGCGAAGCGCCACCGCAGCGCCTTTTCGGCCGATCTGAAGGCAGTGCGCGATACGGTGCTCGACGGCGTCGCGCTCGCCGCAGTCTGGTCGATCCCGCCGCTTGCCTTCGGCCACCTCGCCAATTCGGACGCGGCTCTGGGGCTGTGGATCGTGCTTTCGCTGCTGATGACCGCAAGCGCGGTCGCGATGGCCGCGCTGCCGCTCGCCACGATCATCTTCGTCACCATCGTCGGCGCTTCGATCGTCACCACGCTGGTTTTGATTGCCAGCCCCGTGCTCGCTGCCGCCGCCGCCTTGTTCACCGTGCTCCTCGTCATGGCTACCTTCGCGCGCGGAAAGGCGCTCGTCGTCATCCGCGCGGGCGAGATCGCGATCGCCGAGCGTGACGAGACGCTCAGCCTGCTGCTCCGGGAGACCGAGCAGAGCGGCGAGGCCGCCGACTGGCTTTGGGAAATCGACGCGCAGCGCCGGGTGGCGCGCGCCAATCCGCGCTTCTCGCGCTCGCTCGGCGTCGATCCCAAGGCCATCAACGGCATGCCCTTCCTCCAGGTGCTCGCCGGGCCGACCTGGGAATCGGGCAATTTCGCGTCGGGGCTGCGCGAGCTCGCCGAGAAGCTCAAGGCGCGCGAGGCGTTCCACGATCTCCTGCTCCCCGTCTACGTCAACGACGAGGAACGCCTGTGGGAGATGTCGGCGAGTCCGCGCTTCGACGAGGCGGGCGGATTCTGCGGTTTCCGCGGCGTCGGCTCGGACGTCACCGAGGCGCGCAAATCGGCCGATAAAATCAACAAGATGGCGCGCTACGACACGCTGACCGGCCTGCCCAACCGTCTGCTGATCAACGAGACGCTGGTCCACGCAATGGCCGATGCCGAGAAATGGGGATCGCGCTGCGCCTTCATGATGATCGACCTCGATCGCTTCAAGGCAGTCAACGACACGCTCGGCCACCCGGTCGGCGACCGGTTGCTGATGCGCGTCTCCGAGCGGCTCAAGCAGCTGGTCAGCGACAACGAGATGATCGGCCGCCTCGGCGGCGACGAGTTCGCCGTGGTGGTGCGCGACGCGACCGACACTGCGCGCACCGAGCGCCTCGCCCAGACGATCATCGACACGCTCTCGCAGCCCTATGAAGTCGATCAGCACACGCTCTATATCGGCGCCTCGGTCGGCCTCGCGATCGGCCCGCGCGACGGGCGCAGCGCCGAGATGCTGATCCGCTCCGCCGATCTCGCGCTCTATCGGTCGAAGGACGCCGGCGGCGGCACCTTCCACGCCTATGAGCCCCAGCTCCACATGGCGGCCGAGGAGCGCCGCGTGCTCGAGATCGCGCTGCGCAGCGCTGTCGAGAATGGCGAGATGCACTTGAACTATCAGCCGGTGGTCAACGCCGCCACCGGCCAGCTCACCGGCTTCGAGGCGCTGCTGCGCTGGGTGCATCCCGAGCTCGGCAACATCTCGCCCGCCAAGTTCGTGCCGCTCGCCGAAGAGGCGCGCCTCATCCCCGCGATCGGCGAATGGGTGCTGCGCACCGCCTGCGACGAAGCGGCGCGCTGGGACATCCCGGCACGTATCGCCGTCAATGTAAGCCCCGAGCAGCTCCACAATCCCGCCTTCACCGGCATCGTCGCGCAGGCGCTTGCACAATCGGGACTGTCGGCCGACCGGCTTGAGCTCGAAGTCACCGAAAGCGTCTTCCTGCGCGAGGGCACCACGGCGATCCAGGTGCTCGAGAAGATCCTTGATCTCGGCGTGCGGCTCAGCCTCGACGATTTCGGCACCGGCTATTCGTCGCTCGGCTATCTCGCCCACACGCGCTTCAGCTCGATCAAGATCGACCGCAGCTTCGTCCAGAGCGCGTCCAAGGGCACCAAGGAGGCGATCGCGATCATCCGCGCGGTGGTCGCGCTCGCCGACAGCCTCGGCATGGCGACCACGGCCGAAGGCGTCGAGACCGAGGAGGAGCACGAGATGGTCCAGGCGCTCGGCTGCACCAAGGTCCAGGGCTATTATTTCGGCCGCCCCCTTCCCGTCCACGAAGCCCGCGCGCTGGCAATGCGTCCGCTCGACGAATCGAGCGCAAGCGCGGCGGCCTGAAATTCGCAACTAGTCGAACCGCGCGTCCGCCGGGCGGCCGTCCAGATAGGCGCTCGCCGGATCGTCGAACGGAAACCCCGCCGCTGCGATCCGCTCGAGAATCCGCTTGATATTCTGGTAGCTGTCCAGGCTCGTCGCGATCGATTCGGGGCGGTTGAGCCAGTTCTCGTGGACTCGCAGCCCGCCGCGCACCCGCTCGAGCCGCCCGTCGGCGAGCATCGCCTCGCAGCGCCGCCGCACCGTCGATTCGCTTATCCCGATCGCGCGCGCCACCGAGCTCGGGCGCACCGGCTTGCGCAGCGCCTCGGGGGAAGGCGTCGTCTGGTCGGCATATTGCCGCGCCAGCACCGGATCGCGCGCAAAGTCGCGGACATTGCCGCACAAGACGGTCGAGAAGATCACCAGCTCGGCCCAGTCGCGATGCGTGTCGCGGTTGGTGTCGGTGACCGCGAGCATGATGTCCACCGCCGCCTGCACGCCGAGCGGAGGGATGTAGCGCTGCGTGTCGCGCTGCTGCGGCATCGGCACGCCGAGCGTCTTCAGATCGTCCACGAAGCGGACGAAGCTGTCGTGCGCCACCGTCATGGCTGCCGAGAAGGGCGGGCGCGTGAGCACCGCCGGCCGCGCCACCACCCCTGCCGCGGTCCGCTCGCACATCCCCAGCGCGATGAGCGCGCCGATGTGGCGACGCACCGTCTCGTAGGGGCGCGACAGCGAGTTCGCCAGCGAATAGGTCGAGATCGCCGCGCCATCGCTCAACGATTGACGCACGACCAGGGTGAAGATGACGGAGCGAACCAGCTCGCCGCCGAGCGCCCTTACCCCCGATCCGACGATCGTGGTCTGCATTTCCGCCAGTAATCGCGTGACGATCCTGATCGGGGGATTTTCCCCTCTGCTTGTCGACATGCCTCCCCGTTTCGCTGCCGATTCCCTTTGCAGTGTAGCGTCTTGGCGTCATGCAACGAGGGCCAGGCACGCATTTCGGTCATTCTGGGTAGCATGCACGTGGACAGTCGCTCCCGCGCGCCCGATTCCCCGCCTTGGGGAAGGGGTCGCGGGGAAATGCAGGTGTCACCGACCGAGCGTGCGGCGAAGCTGTTCCGCATCCATGGGGCACGCGCCGTCCAGATGCTCATCGATCGCACCGTCGCCGCCGTGAAGGCGGGCGACGAGGCGGGTCTGCACGAGATCGGCGAGACGCGAAAGGCTATCGACCGGCTGATCGAGGAGCGCAACCGCGCCACCGGCTAGCCGGTGCTTGCTTTATCCCGAGCCAGCAAATAGGAGCTTTGGCCGCACAGGGGCGTAGCTCAGCTGGTTAGAGCGTCGGTCTCCAAAACCGAAGGCCCTCGGTTCGAATCCGAGCGCCCCTGCCATCTCCCCCACATCCACGGAGTTCCGATGTTCCGGCGCCTGTACGACTGGGTCCTGCGCATGGCGCATCACCGGCACGCGATGCCGGCGCTCGCCGCGGTCTCGTTCGCCGAGAGCAGCTTCTTCCCGATCCCGCCCGACGCGATGGTCGTCCCGATGGTGATCGCGCGGCGCGACAAGGCGTTCCAGATCGCCGCGGTGTGCACGATCTCGTCGGTGATCGGGGGCATGTTCGGCTATCTGATCGGCTATGCGCTGCTCGAGAGCGTCGGCCAGTGGCTGATCCACCTCTATCACATGGAAGGCAAGATCGAGCAGTTCCAGACGATGTACGGCGAGTACGGCGCCTGGATCATCCTCTTGAAGGGCCTGACCCCGATCCCCTTCAAGCTCGTCACGATCGCCAGCGGGATCGCGCATTTCAACTTCCCGCTCTTCGTCATCCTCGCGACGATCACCCGCGGCGCGCGCTTCTTCATCATCGCCGCCTTGCTCAAGCGCTACGGCGCGCCGATCCAGGACATGATCGAGAAGCGCCTCAACCTGTTCGCCTGGGGCTTCCTGCTGTTGATCGTCGCGGGTTTCGCCGCGGTGATGCTGCTCTAGAGCCGCTTGCGCCGCCCCTGATCACTCGCTAGATACGGCGGCCAATCCGAAAGCGCGGTCATGGGATCGCCGGTTCCTTCCCCGAAGGGCCCGGCAGCGGACCCATGCCCCGAAGCCGGTGACATTTTAAGCGAGGGTGGCCCGACGTGGCGAGAACCAGTCCCATCGAATTCATGCGCCAGGTGCGCCAGGAAACGAGCAAGATCGTGTGGCCGTCGCGCCGCGAGACGATCATGACCGGCGTGATGGTGATGATCATGACGTCGCTGCTCGGAATCTTCTTCCTCGGCATCGACGCGATCTTCGATTTCATCGTCAACACGCTGCTTCGCCTCGCGCAGTAAGAACAGAAACAGGAACGAGACACATGGCGCGCTGGTACATCATCCACGCCTATTCGGGCTTCGAGGGCAAGGTCCGCGACCAGATCCTCGCTGACGCGACGCGCATGGGGCTCGAGCGCCTCGTCGAGGCCGTCGAGGTTCCCACCGAAACGGTGACCGAGGTCCGCCGCGGCAAGAAGGTCCAGAGCGAGCGCAAGTTCTTCCCGGGCTATGTCCTCGCCAAGCTCGAGATGACCGACGACGTCTACCACCTCGTCAAGAACACGCCGAAGGTCACCGGCTTCCTCGGCAGCTCGGGCAAACCCCAGCCGATCAGCGAGGCCGAGGCCGCGCGCATCCTCAACACCAAGGACGAAGCCGCGACGCAGGCGCCCAAGGCGCGCGTCAAGGTCGATTACGACATCGGCGACACGGTCAAGGTCACCAGCGGCAACTTCGCGACCTTCTCGGGCGTGGTCGAGGAGCTCGATTACGACAAGAGCCGCGTCAAGGTCTCGATCTCGATCTTCGGCCGCGCGACCCCGCTGGAGCTGGGCTTCGAGGACGTCGAGCGGATCAAGTAAGCCCGTACGATGATCGCGAACAAAAAGGGCCGGGGCGAAAGCTCCGGCCCTTTTTGCTTGAGACTATCCCGGCCTATTCCAGCGTCAGGCTGAACCGGTCCTGGTACCAATGCGGCTTCAAGTCGCCCGTCGGCGAGAAGTCGCCGCGATCGGAGCGCGCCATCGCGGCGAGGCCGACCAGCGAATTGAGCGCGGCGCAATGCGTATCGTCGACAAGGATGCGGCTTGCCTTGCCCTCGGGATCGACGAATGCGGCGTAGCGCACTTCGATGTCGAACGCCTTCGCGCTCTGCCCCGGGAGCGCGCATTCGCCCTTGCGCAGCATCTCGCGCACGATCGTGACGAGCTGGATATAGGGAAGCCGGCGCTCGCGCGTCTGGAGCTGGGGCAGCTTCTCCCAGTTCGCAGTGCCGACCTGGAGTGCATCGGGCGCCACAGGCGCCTTGAGGTTGAGCAGCGGCTCGTGCGAATAATCGTCGCGAACCTTGCGCTGGTCGATCTGCTTGTTCCACGCGTCGGCGTTCATGCAGATCATCGACTTGCGCAGCATCGTGCCGGTGGGCAGCACGTCGCGGCAGACGACATGCGGCGCCGGCTGGAGCGGCGCACGGACCGGCTCCGCCGAAGCCGGCGCGGCGGCGACGAACAAGGATACGGCGAATGCCGCCGCGGACCGGCCGATTTTGTGAGCAATTGCCATGCGATCTCTCCCGCCCCCTGCGAAAGCCACCGCCCCTGAAACGATGTACGCAGCACCAGCGCTCGTGCGCAAGCCCTTTTGATCAGGCGCTTTTGTGATGCGGAACGCCAACAGCAATCTTGCGGACATCCAACGCCGCTGGACAGCGGCGGCGTGCGCCAACATCATCGGCATGCGAACGAGACAGGGGGATGGAATGGCGCGTCGTCTGGGGCCGGTGCTGGGGATGCTCCTGCTGTACGGCGTGGTCGCGCCCGCCGCGGCGCAGGACAGCCGCGCCGAACTGATCCGCCGCATCGATGCCGATGCCGGCACATTGCTCGCAGCCCGCGCGAAGACGGTCGCTGCGATCCGGACGCGGGCCGATGCCGATCGCCGCGAGGCGGCAGTGCGCGCGAAGCTGCTGAGGCTGATCGGCGGGCTGCCCCCGCGCACCAATCCGCTCGCCGCACAAGTCACCGGGCGCAGCGCGGGCGACGGCTATACGGTCGAGAATTTGATGTTCGATGCGCTGCCGGGCCAACACGTCACGGCCAATCTGTTCCTGCCCGCCGATGCACGCGGGCGCGTCCCCGCGATCATCCTCTCGCCGGGGCACGGGCCGAGCGGCAAGCTTTCCAACTATGCCTTCGCCGCCAATTTCGCGCGCAACGGCATCGCCGCGCTCGCCTATGACATCGTCGACGAAGGCGAGCGGCTGCAATATCTCGATCCCGTCACGGGCCTGTCGCGCAACGGCCGCCCGACCGGCGATCACAGCGCCGCGACCTTCCCCACCATTCTCACCGGCGAGCATGTCGCGCGCTACTTCGTCAACGATGCGATGCGCGGGGTCGACTATCTCGCCTCCAGGCCCGAGATCGACGCCGCGCGGATCGGCGCGTTCGGCTGCTCGGGCGGAGGCACCGTCACCGGCTATCTCGCCGCGCTCGACGACCGCATCCAGGCGGCCGGTGCGGCTTGCTGGGTCAATGACTATGCCCATTTGCTCGCCGGCCCGGGCCCGCAGGAAGCCGAACAAAGCATTCCCGGCTTCCTCGCGGAGGGGCTCGACCTTCCCGACTGGGTCGAGCTCGCCGCGCCAAAACCCTTCGCCGTGATCTCGACGACCGAGGACATGTTCCCCTGGGCCGGCGCATCGGCCGCGGTCGCGGAGCTGCGCGGCTTCTGGGGCGCGTACGGCGCGGCCGACCGGCTGACATGGATCCACGGTCCCGGCCCGCACGGCAACATCGCGCCGCTCGGCGACCGCATCCTCGGCTTCTTCCGCAAGGCGCTGGGGGTCGAGGGACCGGCCCTGCCCTTCGCGCCCTTGCGCCCCGCCCGTCCCGAGGACGTGCTGGTGACGCCCACCGGCCAACTCGCCACCTCGGTCGGCAGCGTCACCGTGCCCGACATCTCGCGCGAGCGCGCCCGCGGGCTGCACCGTCC
>JAEWCK010000335.1 GCA_023390675.1 Pseudomonadota bacterium | reverse complement strand
TGGTGGAGCCGCCGGGTACTGCCCCCGGGTCCGCTGCGCCTATTGCACGCCGTCGTTTATCGCCATAGCCGGCCGAGGCCGGCAGGACCCTATATAGGCGTTCAATTCCTAATGAAAAGATGGGTGTAGGGCCTTCACAGCGCCGCATTCGCTTGGCATGAAGATTGCGCTATGTTGACGCAGCGTTCCCGGTACGCGCTCCGCGCGATGCTGTTCCTGGCGGGACAGCCTGCCGCCGGGGCGCCGATCCCGATGAACCGCATCGCCGCCGAGGCGAACGTGCCGCGCAAGTTCCTCGAGCTGATCCTCGCCGATCTGCGCGAGGCGGGCTTCCTCGATTCGACGCGTGGCAAGGCGGGGGGATACCGGCTTTCGCGTCCCACCCACCTGATCTCGCTGGGCGAAATCATCCGGGTGATCGAGGGTCCCTTGGCGCTCGTGCCGTGCGTCAGCCGCACTGCCTATCGCCCGTGCAATGACTGCAAGGACGAGGCCGCCTGCGCGATCCGCCAGGCGATGGCGCGCGTGCGCGACGAGACCGCGCGGATCCTCGACGGCACCAGCCTCGCCGATGCCGTCGCGCAGGATCTCGCCGCCGCCTAGGCGCTTTCGCCGCCGGGCGCCTTTCGCGTGCGCGGAGCGGGGGCCGGCTTGCCCGCGACGAGGGCGTCGCGGATTTCGCGGAGCAGCTTGATGTCCTCGGGATCGGGCGCGGCCGCCGCTTCGTCCGCCTTCTCGCCCTCGACGAGCAGGATCGCGCGATTCACGCCGCGCACCAGCAGGAACACCATGAAGGCGAGGATGACGAAGTTGATGACCACGGTGATGAACTCGCCCCAGCCGAACAGCGGCACGCCCGCCGCCTTCAGCGCGGCATAATCGGTGAGCGAGCCGTGATAGCTCGCGGGCGTCGGCCCGAGCTGGATGAAGTAGCTCGAGAAATCGAACCCGCCGAATATCCATCCGACCACAGGCATGATCAGGTCGTCGGTGAGCGACTTGGTGATGTTGCCGAACGCCGCGCCGATGATCACGCCTACCGCGAGATCGAGCACGTTGCCGCGCGCGATGAACTTGCCGAATTCCTTCCACATTCGAATCGATCTCCCCTTGCAATGCCGATTCCCCTTTTCGCGGGGGGGGGCGGCGTCCTATATCAGCGTATCATTTGGGAGAGGGCTCCATCCATGCGTTTTCGTGCAGCGATTGCTCTGGCCGCGGCCATGCTGGTTTCGGCATGCGGCATCAACAGCGTGCCCACGGCGGAGGAGAACGCCAAGGCGCGCTGGGCCGACGTCCAGACCAACTATCAGCGCCGCGCCGATCTGATCCCCAATCTGGTCGCGACCGTGAAGGGCGCGGCGGCGTCCGAGGGCAAGATCCTGTCGGACGTGACCAATGCGCGCGCGCAGGCGAGCGCGATCAAGGTGAGCGGCGACGATCTGAGGGATCCCGCCAAGATGTCCGCGTTCAACCAGGCGCAGAACGCCGTGACGCTGTCGCTCCAGCGGCTGCAGGAGGCCTATCCGCAGCTCCAGAGCCAAGGCAATTTCAAGACTCTGATGGACCAGCTCGAGGGCACCGAGAACCGCATCGCGATCTCGATCCGCGACTATAACGGCGCGGTGCAGGCGTATAACACCCGCATCCGCACCTTCCCCGACGCGATCGGCGCCAAGATCTTCTACGGCGCCAAGCCGATGGTGCCGTTCCAGGCCAAGGCGGGCTCGGAGAATGCGCCGACGGTGGATTTCGGGAACGCCAGCTAGGGCGAGAGGAGGTACGGCGATGACCGCCATGCTGCGGCTCCTGCTCGCCATCCTGATGTTTGCGCTGCCGAGCGTCGCGCAGGCGCAGTCGCAGCCCAATTTCCCCAAGCGCGACCGCGAGCCCGTGGTCGATGCGGCGAGCTTGCTCAGCCCCGAGCAGAAGGCGCAGATCACGCAACTCGCCGAGGACATCAACAAGGCCTCGACGCGCCAGTTCGTCGTCGCGACGATCCCCGATCTGCAGGGCTATCCGATCGAGGATTACGGCTATCAGCTCGGCCGCGCCTGGGGGATCGGGCAGAAGGACGCCAATAACGGCATACTGCTGATCGTCGCGCCCAATGAGCGCAAGGTGCGGATCGAAGTCGGCTACGGGCTCGAGCCGATCATGACCGATGCGCTTTCGAGCTCGATCATCAACGACACGATCCTGCCGCGCTTCAAGGCCGGCGACATGGGCGGGGGCATCGTCGCGGGGGCGCAGGCGATCGGCGAGCAGATGAAGCTGCCGCTCGAAGCCGCCGAGGCGCGCGCCAAGGCCGAGGCCGACAAGGCGCCGGCGAAGCGCGCGAAAAGGCGCCACGGCGGCGGCTTCCCCTTCGGGCTGCTCTTCTTCGGGCTGTTCTTCGCCTTCGTGCTGATTCCGATGGTCGTGCGCGGCCGCGGCCGCCGCGGCCCTTGGGGCGGGCGGCGCTAGCGCGGCGGGGACGGCGGCGTCTGGCCCGTCATCCTGTGGAGCGTCGCCAACGAGATGAGCCGCAGCTCGCGCGGCAGCGGCTGGGGCGGCGGCAGCTCGGGCTGGGGC
>JAEWCK010000315.1 GCA_023390675.1 Pseudomonadota bacterium | reverse complement strand
GCGCTGCGCCCGATGTGCGCAGCGCGCAAGCGAATGCCCACGCGGCGCACGGCGATGCCAGCGCGGTCAAGGCGAGCAAGCTGCCCAACGTCTCGGCCGGAATCGACGCGGGGCGCTACGGCGTGCTCGAGACCGATCGCGACTATGACGTGCGCTTCCGCGTGACGCTCAGGCAGCGGCTGTTCGGCGGCACCGATGCGCGCGTCGGCGAGTATCGCGCCCGCGCCCGCGCGGCGGACGCGCGCTTCGATCGCGTGCGCGAGGAGGCCGAGCGCGATGCGGCGATCGCCTGGTCCGACCTCAAGGCGCTCGAGCAGCAGCTCGTGGCGCTGGAAAGCGCCTATATCGCCGCGCGCCGCTCGCGCGACGTGATCGCCGAGCGGTTCCGTGCCTCGCGCGGCTCGCTGCTCGATGTGATCGGCGGGCAGGACGCCTATTTCGCCAGCGCCAGCGCCTACATCCAGGGGCTGACCGAACTCGACGTCGCGCGCTACACCTTGCTCGCCCGCACGGGTAAGCTCTCCCAGGAACTGGGCATCGAGGAGGAGGGCGCGCAATGAGCGCCGAGGAACATGTCACGATGCCACGGCCGCGGCTGGCCGACTGGCTGACCGCGCCGATGCGGCGCAACAGCGCGACCTATTGGAAAGTCGCGCTTGCTGCGGTGTTCATCAACGTGTTCAACCTCCTCACCTCGATCTTCTCGATGGTCGTTTATGACCGCGTTGTGCCCAACAATGCGTTCAGCTCGCTGATCGGGCTGTCGATCGGGATCGGGCTGGTCATCGTCTTCGACTTCATCCTCAAGCTGCTGCGCGCCTATTTCGTCGATCTTGCCGGCGCGGACATCGATCGCGACGTGGGCGGGCACGTCTTTGCGCGCATGCTGGCGATGCGGCTCGAGCTCAAAAAGGGATCGACCGGCTCGCTGTCCGGGCTGATGCGCGAGCTCGAAGGACTTCGCGAGTTCTTCGCCTCGGCTACGATGGTCGCGATCGTCGACGTGCCGTTCATCCTGCTGACGCTCGGGGTGGTCGCGCTGATCGGCGGCGTGGTGGTGCTGGTGCCGCTGGTCCTCGGCATCCTCGTGACCATCGTCGGTCTGTTCACGCACCCCGCGCTGGAGCGGCTCTCGGCGAAGACGCTGGGGCAGGGCATGGCCAAGCAATCGGTGCTGGTCGAGACCCTCGGCAGCATCGAGGTGGTCAAGACGAGCGGGGCGGGGCCGATGCTCACGCGGCGCTGGCTCGCCTCGGTCTCGCAGCAATCCGAAAGCGCGATGCGCCAGCGGCTGATCGCGTCGATCGGCATGACCTTCGCCGGATCGGCGGGAACGCTTTCCTATGCGCTGGTGATCGTGGTCGGCGTGTTCGAGATCGCCGGCGGACACATGACGACCGGCGGACTCATCGCCTGCTCGATCCTCGCCAGCCGCGCGATCGCGCCGCTCGCGACGATCACCCAGCTTCTCACCCGGCTGACGGCGACACGCACCGCCTATCGCCAGATCAATGCGTTGATGGAGCAGCCGATCGAGGGACCGGTCGCGGCGGGACTGAAGCCCGGCAAGGTCGAGGGCGCACTCGAATTCCGCAACGTCAGCTTCCGCTATCCCGGCGCGCCCGAAAAGGTGCTCGACGGGATCAGCTTCTCGATCGCGCCGGGCGAGCATGTCGCGATCCTCGGCCGGGTCGGATCGGGCAAGTCGTCGTGCGCACGGCTGCTGCTCGGCCTCTATCCGCCCGAGGACGGGCTGGTGATGCTCGACGGCACCGATTTGCGCCAGTTCGACCCCGCTGCGCTCCGCGCGACGATCGGCGCGGCGATGCAGGAGAGCACGCTGTTCACCGGCAGCGTGCGCGAGAATATCGTGCTCGGCCGCGAGCATGTCGATGACGAGGAGATGCTGCGCGTCTCCGAACTGGCCGGCGCGCACGCTTTTCTCGGCCAGATCGCCAATGGCTACGATTTGCGGCTCGCGGATCGCGGCGAAGGGCTTTCGGGCGGCCAGCGCCAGGCGATCGCGATCGCGCGCGCGCTCGCCGGCAGACCGATGGTCGTGCTGCTCGACGAGCCGACCAGCGCGATGGACCAGCAGACCGAAAGCGCGCTGATCCAGCGGCTCGCGACCGAGCTCAAGGACCGCACGCTCGTGCTGATCACGCACCGCCCGCAGCTCGTGGCGCTCGTCACGCGCATCATCCTGCTCGACAAGGGCCGGGTCATCGCCGACGGGCCGCGCGATGAGATCCTGGCGCGGCTTCAGCGGCCGCGCGCGGTGGCCTGAAATGGAGCATGTCACTCTCGAGGAGCTGTCGGGTCGCATCCGCCCCTCGGCCGCGTCGAACGTCCTGCTCTGGACGATCGTCGTCTTCGTCGCGATCTTCTTCGTCTGGGCGGGGCTGACCAGGCTCGACCGCACCGTGCGCGCCACAGGCCGGGTGATGCCGAGCGCCCAGCTTCAGATCGTGTCGAATCTCGAAGGCGGCGTGGTGCAGGACATTCTGGTCAAGGCGGGCCAGCAAGTCGCGCGCGGTGCCGAACTGATCCGCCTCGATCCGACCCAGACGGGCTCGGAGCTTGGCAGCGGCGAGGCGACCAGCACCGCGCTCCGCATCAAGATCGCGCGGCTGAGCGCCGAAGTGATGGGGCGCGAACCGGTATATCCCACGGTGAGCGATCCGCAGGCGCAGCAGCAGATAGAGATCGAGCGCGCGCTGCACCTCTCGCGCATCGGCGAGCTTGCCCGGGCGAACGAGGCCGCGCTGGCGCGCGTGCGCCAGGCCGAGCAATCGGTGGCCGAAGCGCAGGCGACCTATCAGGGGCGCATCGCGGTGCGCGACGCGCGCGCGGCGCAGCTCGTCACGATCCGATCGCTGGTCGAGCGGGGCATCGAGCCGCGGTTGAGCCTGGTTCAGGCCGAGAGCGACGCCGCCTCCGCGCGCAGCGATGC
>JAEWCK010000305.1 GCA_023390675.1 Pseudomonadota bacterium | reverse complement strand
GATCGGGCTCTGCGTCGCCGCGGCGGGGGCAGCGAACAGCCTGCCGCCCTGGGTCCGCCTCGTCGGCCTCGTCACCGCCGCCGCGCTCGCGCTCGCGGCGTTCGCGCCGACGCTCGCGTGGATCGCCGGCTATGCCAGCCTGATCTGGTGGGGCGGCGTCTTCCTGACGCTCTACAAGCCCGAGGACCGCATCGCGCGCTGACTTCGCGGCTTGCAAGCGCGCGAGGCTTCCCCGATTAGCCGGGCATCGCCAGCTCAGGGGAATGTCCATGAAGACCCGTGCCGCCGTCGCGTTCGAAGCGAAGCAGCCGCTCGAGATCGTCGAGCTCGATCTGGAGGGGCCCAGGGCCGGCGAAGTGCTCGTCGAGATCATGGCGACCGGCATCTGCCACACCGATGCCTACACGCTCGACGGCTTCGATTCGGAAGGCATCTTCCCGAGCGTCCTCGGCCACGAAGGCGCGGGGATCGTCCGCGAGGTCGGCGCGGGCGTCACCAGCGTGAAGCCCGGCGATCATGTCATTCCGCTCTACACCCCCGAATGCCGCCAGTGTAAGTCGTGCCTCTCGGGCAAGACAAACCTGTGCACCGCGATCCGCGCCACGCAGGGCAAGGGGCTGATGCCCGACGGCACGTCGCGCTTCTCGTACAAGGGGCAGACGATCTTCCACTATATGGGCTGCTCGACCTTCTCGAACTTCACCGTGCTGCCCGAGATCGCCGTGGCGAAGATCCGCGAGGACGCGCCCTTCCAGACGAGCTGCTATATCGGCTGCGGGGTCACCACCGGGGTCGGCGCGGTGGTCAACACCGCGAGGGTCGAGCCCGGCGCGAACGTCGTCGTCTTCGGGCTCGGCGGAATCGGGCTCAACGTCATCCAGGGCGCGAAGCTGGTCGGGGCGGACAGAATCGTCGGCGTCGACATCAATCCCGACCGCGAGGAATGGGGCCGCCGCTTCGGCATGACGCATTTCATCGACGCGCGGGCCAAGGACCGCGCCGCGATCGTCGCGGAGGTCGCCGCGCTCACCGATGGCGGCGCCGATTACAGCTTCGACGCGACGGGCAATACCGAAGTGATGCGCACCGCCCTCGAATGCTGCCACCGCGGCTGGGGCGAATCGATCATCATCGGCGTAGCGGAAGCCGGCAAGGAGATCGCGACGCGCCCCTTCCAGCTCGTCACCGGCCGCGTCTGGAAGGGCACGGCGTTCGGCGGCGCCAAGGGCCGCACCGACGTGCCGAAGATCGTCGACTGGTACATGAACGGCCGAATCGCGATCGATCCGATGATCACCCACCTCCTCGGCCTCGAGGAGATCAACAAGGGCTTCGATCTGATGCATGCCGGCGAGAGCATCCGCAGCGTGGTGGTCTACTGATGATCAATCACGTCATCCTCGGCTCGAACGACATCGAGCGGTCCAGGGCCTTCTACGACGCCGTGCTCGGCACGCTCGGCGCGGGCGAGCCGTTCCGCCACGTCAACGCCACCGGCCAGGTCCGGCTCTTCTACCGGCACGACGGCGGCACCTTCGGCGTCAGCGAACCGATCGACGGCGAGCCCGCGAGCTTCGCCAACGGCGCGACGATCGGCTTCAGATGCAGCTCTCCCGAACAGGTCGCGGCGTTCCACGATGCCGGCGTCGCCCATGGCGGCACGTCGATCGAGGACCCGCCGGGGCTGCGCACCGATGGCTCGATCGGCGCGATGCACCTCGCCTATCTGCGCGATCCGGATGGCAACAAGCTCTGCGCGGTCTATCGGGTGCCGGCTTGAGCGAGACCGTCGCGACCAGCAAGGCGCATGGCGGCGTCCAGGGCGTCTATCGCCACGCTTCCGCCGCGACCGGCACCGACATGACCTTCTCGGTCTTCGTCCCCGAGCATGCCCAAGGCGCGAAGCTTCCCGTGCTCTGGTATCTCTCGGGCCTCACCTGCACCCACGCCAACGTCACCGAGAAGGGCGAATATCGCCGCGCCTGCGCGGAGCACGGCCTGATCTTCGTCGCCCCCGACACCAGCCCGCGCGGCCCCGGCGTCCCCGACGACCACGCCTATGATTTCGGCCAGGGCGCGGGCTTCTATGTCGACGCGACCGAGGCGCCCTGGTCCGCCAATTTCCGGATGCGCAGCTATATCGAGCACGAGCTCCCCGCGCTGATCGCCGCCGAATTCCCCGCCGACATGGAGGCTCAGGGCATCACCGGCCATTCGATGGGCGGCCACGGCGCGCTCACGATCGGCCTGCGCAACCCCAAGCGCTTCCGCAGCGTCTCCGCCTTCGCCCCGATCGCCGCGCCCGGTCAGGTGCCTTGGGGCGAGAAGGCGCTCACCGGCTATCTCGGCGCCGACCGCGCGAAATGGCGCGAATACGACGCGGTTGCCCTGATCGAGGACGGCGCGCGCCTGCCCGAATTGCTGGTCGACACCGGCACCAGCGACAGCTTCCTCGACGAACAGCTCAAGCCGCATCTGCTCGAGACCGCCTGCGCGCAGGCCGGGATCGCGCTCACCCAGCGCCTCCAGCCCGGCTACGACCACAGCTATTATTTCGTCTCGACCTTCCTGCCCGATCACATCGCCTGGCACGCCCAACGGCTGAAGGACCCCGCATGATTCGCAGACTGCTCGCCGCGCTCGCCCTGACGCTCGCGCCCACCGCGCACGCCCAGACGAAGGACGCCGATCCGGCGCTCTGGGTCGTCGAGGACAAGGACACCACGATCTACCTGTTCGGCACCGTCCACGTCCTCAAGCCCGGTCTCAGCTGGTTCGACGACGCCGTCTGGGCCGCGTTCAACCAGAGCGACGAGGTGATGCTCGAGATGATCGAGCCCGATCAGGCGACGATGACGAGCATGGTGATGAAGCTCGCGCTCAACCCTGCCGGGCCCACGCTCACCGACAAGCTCCCCGAGTCGAAGCGCGCCGCTTATGCCGCGGCGCTCGCCGATATCGGCATTCCCGCGGCGGCGCTCGACCGCTTCGATCCGTGGTTCGCCGCGGTTACGCTCAGCGTCGCCGGCCTTCCCAAGCGCGGCTACGACCCCGAAAGCGGCGCCGAGCGCACGATCACCGCCGCCGCCAGGGCCGCGCACAAGAATCTCGCCGGGCTCGAGACTCCCGAGCAGCAGCTCGGCTATTTCGACAACCTGCCCGAGGATCTCCAGCTCGCGTTCCTCGTCTCGACGATCGACGATTATCCGCGGATGGGCGCCGAGCTCGACAAGATGGTCGCGCTCTGGGCGGCGGGCGATCCCGACGCGCTCGGCCGCAACCTGAACGAGGAGCTGCGCAAGACCCCCGAGATCGGCCGCGTCCTGCTCGCCGGGCGCAATGCGCGCTGGGCGGACTGGATCGCCAGGCGCATGCAAACGCCCGGGAAAATCTTCATCGCGGTCGGCGCGGGGCATCTTTCGGGCAGCGACAGCGTTCAGGCCTATCTCGCCAGGCGCCACCTCGCCGCCAAACGGATCCGCTATTGATGGCCAAAGACAAAGGTCCCCGCCCGCTCCTCGGTCTGTTCGCCGGCGTCGCCGCGGGGCTGATCGCCTCGGCGGCAATGGCCGCGTTCCAGGCGCAGGCGCAGAAGCTCCTGCCCGAAGACGGCGGCGGCGAGGAAGACCCCGCGACGGTCAAGGCCGCGGACAAGGTCAGCGAAGCGGCGATCGACGCCCCGGTCCCCGAGCCGTGGCGCGAACAGTCCGGCCAGCTCGTCCACTATCTCTCGGGCGCAGTGATCGGCGGCATCTACGGCGTCATCACCGAATACCGGCCCGAGGCGAGCGCGGGCTTCGGCAGCGCCTACGGCGTCGCGACATCGGTGCTGCTCGACGAGACTGCGGTCCCCGCCGCCGGGCTCGCCGATCCGCCGCAGGATACCCCGCTCGCCGAGCACGCTTATGGCGCGGCATCGCACCTGCTCTACGGCGTGGTGCTCGAAGGCGTACGCTGGCTGATCGCGGGCAAGCGCTGATTCTACAACTCTCCTCCCCCGCAAGGGGGAGGTGTCAGCGCAGCTGACGGAGGGGGAGGACGGCTTCGCATATCGAGGGGGCATCGCCGGCCGCCCCCTCCGTCGCCTTCGGCGCCACCTCCCCCTTGCGGGGGAGGATAAAAATCACAGCAGTAGCCGCTCCGCCGCGGCATTGCGCCCGACCGGCCCGCCGCCCCGCCGCCGCGCCAGTTCGGTCTGCGCGGTGTGGCGCACATCGGGGTCGCGGTCGCCGAGAAACCCGTTCAGCGAATCGTCGTCGATCTCGCTCCATTCCTTGCCGCGATCCGGGCCGAAGCGGACGCGCGGCAGCAGCCCCGGCTGCTTCGACCATTCGATCAGCTGCGCGACGCTCGCTTCGTTGAGCATGTCGCGCAAATGGTGCGCAGTCACATAGGCGTCGGGAAAGGCGCGGTGCGCCGGAAGCCCGCGCTCGTGCACCAGCCCCTCGGGCTTGCGGTAATAGCGCAGCATCTGGTTCGAGAAGCCGGGCGAATCCGGCCAGAGCCTGAGCGCGCATTTCCACGTGCAGATCCAGTCTGCCCCGCGGGTGAGCGCGGGCGTGCAGAACTGCTCTTCGAAGCTCGCGCGGTGCGCGGCGAGGGCGACCCGGCGCGGCCATGGATCGAGGATCGGCCGCGCGACGTCGTGCCACCAGGGCGCATCGGCGACATCCTCGTCGCGGATATGATGCACCGCCATGGTGAGCGGCGGGATCAGCCGTCCGGGATTGACCAGCCGATTGCCGCCCTCGCCCTCGAGCTCCCAGCGGCCATTGGCCTGGAGCGCCACGTCCTGCCAGCCGATCTCGCACACGCCATGCGCGGGGGGAGCCTGGCCGGTGGTCTCGAGATCGATGACGCGGATGATCGACGGGGCTGACGCCATGCCGGCGATGTGGGGGCTGGGGCAGAGAAAAGCGAGTCCAATTTCCCTCTCCCGTCGGG
>JAEWCK010000268.1 GCA_023390675.1 Pseudomonadota bacterium | reverse complement strand
GTGCTTCCTCCCCCTCCGACGCCTTCGGCGCCACCTGCCCTTGGCGGGGGAGGATCGGGCGAATATCAGAAATCGACCGCCACGCCCTTGCGCTCCCAATCGCCGTAGCGCGTCGGGTCGAGCGGGTCCTTCGCCGGCGCGGCGGGCGCGGGCCTGGGCACCGGCGGGCTCGGCGTCAGATATTCGGGCGGTTTCACATTTGGCGGTCGCTGGGCCATAGGGGCCATATCGTGCCTCCATCCCGTCAAGCCAAGCCCCGGCCACAAGCTGATCCCCCCGGCGTCCCCGCGCGCCGCGCTGCGCTCAAATTGCTCGACGCCGTGCTCCGCCGCGGGCTCGCGCTCGAGCAGGCGCTCGATTCGGCCGCTGAGGGCCTCGCGCCCAACGATCGCGGCCTTGCCCACGCCATCGCCGCCGAAGCGCTGCGCCGCTTGCCCGATCTCGACGCGCTGATCGATTCGGCCACCCGGCACCAGCTGCCGCCCGACGCCAAGCCGCGCTTCGCGCTCCGCATCGCTTTGGTCCAGGCGCTGTCGCTCGGCACGCCGGGGCACGCCGCGATCGCCACCGTGCTGCCCTTGGTCGACGGTGGCCCGCGCAAGCTCGTCCACGGCGTGTTCGGCACGTTGATGCGTGCAGGCGTCTTGCTCCCCGACCCGCCGACGCTCCCCGACGCCGTGGCGCTGCGCTGGCACGCCGCCTGGGGCGATCAGGTCATCGAGGACGCCGAGCGTGCGATCGCCGCGCCGCCGCTGCTCGATCTCACGCTGCGCGATCCTGCGCGCGTTCCCGATTTGCCCGGCGTCAGCCTGCTTCCCGGCCATCTCCGCCTCGCCGAAAAGGGCGCGGTCCCCGCGATGGATGGCTATGCCGAGGGCGATTGGTGGGTGCAGGACCTCGCCGCCTCGCTTCCCGCCCGCCTGATCGGCGCGGGCAAGGGCACGGCGCTCGATCTCTGCGCCGCGCCGGGGGGAAAGACGCTCCAGCTTGCCGCCGCGGGCTGGGACGTGACTGCGGTCGACATCTCGGAAAGTCGTCTCGCGCGACTTCGCGACAATCTCGACCGCACCGCCCTCGCCGCCCAAATCGTCGCTGCCGATCTGCTGCAATGGCAGCCCCAAGCCTCCGCCGACGTGATCCTGCTGGACGCGCCGTGCAGCGCCACCGGCATCTTCCGCCGCCACCCCGACGTCCTCCACCGCGTCCGCCCTTCGCTGATCGCCGAGATGGCCGCGCTGCAATCGCGCCTCCTCGCCCGCGCCGCCGATTGGGTGAAGCCCGGCGGCACGCTCGTCTTCTCCACCTGCTCGCTCGAGCCGGCGGAGGGCGAGGCGCAACTCGAAACCTTGCTCGCCGCCCGCTCCGATTACGCGATCGACGCGATCCGCCCGGACGAACTGCCGCACGGCGTCGCGCCCCGCGCCGACGGCACCCTCCGCCTCCTCCCCGGCGCGCTGGCGGAGCAGGGCGGCATGGACGGTTTCTTCATCGCAAGGTTGCGCCGCGCCTGATTGTCAAATCTAGCGCAAAATCCTATATTGCCGGACATGGCACAGATGAACGTCTCGCTCCCCGACGGGCTCAAGGCATGGGCCGAAGCCCGCGTCTCGGAAGGCCGCTACAGCAGCACCAGCGACTATGTCCGCGATCTCATGCGTCGCGACCAGGAAGCCGAGGCCGCGCGCCGCCGGCTGCAGGCAGCGATCGATGCCGGCAGAGCATCGGGCGTCAGTGACCGGACGCTGGACGAAATCATTGAGAGCACGATCCGGAACGCGAGGGGTTGACCGGCGTGCCCGGCGTCCGGTTTAGCAACGCTGCCGATGCCGATCTGGTGAACATCATCGACTACAGCATCGAAGCCTTCGGGATCGCGACAGCCGAAGCCTATGCCCGCAGCTTCGAGCGTGCGTTCGCCCTGCTCGTGGATCATCCCGAAGCGGGCCCGTTCCACCCCGACATCGATCCCCCGATCCGTTCGCTGTCGCATCGCAGCCATCGGATCTTCTATGAGATTTGCGAGGGCGGCGTGAGGATCCAGCGCATTCTGCACAAGACGATGGATGCGTCGAAGCATTTGGCTGGCCGCGCCTAGTTGCGCGCGACTCGGCCCATGCTAAGGATTCGCGCATGGCCGTCCGCATCGCCCCTTCGATCCTCTCCGCCGATTTCGCCCGATTGGGCGAGGAAGTCCGCGCGATCGACGCAGCCGGGGCCGACTGGATCCATGTCGATGTGATGGACGGGCATTTCGTCCCCAACATCACGATCGGCCCGGGCGTGATCAAGGCGCTCCGCCCGCACACCAAAAAGCCCTTCGACGTCCATCTGATGATCGCCCCGGTCGATCCGATGCTCCAGGCATTCGCGGACGCCGGCGCCGATTGCATCTCGGTCCATCCCGAGGCCGGCCCGCACCTCCACCGCACGCTCCAGACGATCAAGGGCCTCGGCAAGCGCGCCGGCGTCGTGCTCAATCCCGCCACGCCGGTCGACGCGATCGATTACGTCATGGACATGATCGATCTCGTGCTGGTGATGAGCGTCAATCCCGGTTTCGGCGGGCAGAAGTTCATCGAGAGCCAACTCGCCAAGATCGCCGCGCTCCGCAAGCGCATCGACGCGAGCGGCCGCGCGATCGATCTCGAAGTCGATGGCGGGATCGATCGCAACACTGCGCCGCGCGCGATTGCCGCGGGCGCCGATGCGCTCGTCGCCGGCACCGCGACCTTCACCGGCGGCCCGGAGCAATATGCCGCCAACATCGCCGCGCTCAGGGGCGGGTGAGTGACGGCGGGCCCGATTCCGGCGCCGACGGAGTCGAGGCGGGCAAGCGGCTCGTCCGTCTCGGCGGGGATCGCGGGCTCAGCCTCGCCGAGCGCGTCTCCGAACGCTTCCGCCGCCTCGCCTGGCGCACCCCGATCCATTCGATGCGGCTGAGGGGGCGGCACCCGCTCAAGCTGATCGCAGTCGGCGAGGATCCCTTCTTCGGCGATGCCGAGCGCGGCAATGCGCTGCTCGACGGCATGGTGATGTTCCGCGGCGAGGCGCGCTCGATCGCCGGGATCGATTTCGCCCGCCCCGATTGGTCCAAGCCGTTCGGCGAATATCTCCAGAGCTTCGCCTGGCTGCGCGACCTGTCGAGCGTTGCGACGCGCGTCCAGGCCGCGCCGATCGCCGAAAGGCTCACCCAGCGCTGGCTCGATGCGCATGGCGGCAAGGTCTCGGAGCCCGGCTGGCGCGCCGATCTCTGGGGCCGCCGCATCCTGTTCTGGACCGCGCACGCGCCGCTGATCCTCTCGGCGAACGATCTCGTCTATCGCTCGGCGGTGCTCCACGCGCTCGCCCGCGGTGCGCGCCATCTCGATCGCGCCGCCGATCGCGTGCCGCTCGGCAATCCGCGCATCGCCGCCTGGTGCGGCGTGCTCGTCGCCGGGCTGATGATCCCCGGCGGCGATCCGCGCCGTTCGTTCGGCGAGGCGGGGTTGAAGCGCGCGCTCGATCAGTCGGTGTTCGAGGACGGCGGCACGGTCGGCCGCTCGCCGATGGGGCAATTGGAGGCGATCCAGCTCCTCACCATCCTCTGCGAAGCCTATGCCGCGCGCCGGCTCGAGCCTCCCGCCTTCGTCCAGTCGGCGCTTTCGCGCATGGTCACGGCCTTGCTCGGCGTCTGCCACGGCGATCGCGGGCTGGCGAGCTGGCAGGGCTCGGGGCCGGTCCCCGGCGACACCGTCGAGCAAGTGATCGAGGCGACCGGCGTGCGCACCCGCCCGCTCAAGCAGGCGCGCGAATGGGGCTATCAGCGCCTCGCCGCGGGCGGCACCGTGCTGATCTTCGATGCCGCGCCGCCGCCGCTCGCCCGCTTGGCGGCAGGCGGCTGCGCCTCGACGCTCGCCTTCGAGCTGTCCGACGGCGCGCACCGTATCGTCGTCAATTGCGGCGGATCGGCCGCCGCCTCGGCGGCGGTGCCCAA
>JAEWCK010000265.1 GCA_023390675.1 Pseudomonadota bacterium | reverse complement strand
ATGTCGGCGGCCTTGAGGCAGAGCAGCCGCGTCATCTCGATATCGATCCGCGCGCGCGCGATCCGTTGCTCCCAGATCGAATGGTCCGAGATCCGCTTGCCGAACGCGACGCGGGAAACGAGCCGCTTCGCCATCGCCTCGATCGCTTCCTCGGCCACGCCGATCGTGCGCATGCAGTGATGGATGCGCCCCGGCCCCAGCCGCCCCTGCGCGATCTCGAATCCGCGGCCTTCGCCCAGCAGGATATTGTCGGCCGGCACGCGGACATTCTCGAGGACCACCTCGCCATGCCCGTGCGGCGCATGATCATACCCGAAAACCGAAAGCATCCGCTCGATCTTCACCCCCGGCGCATCGAGCGGCACGAGAATCATGCTCTGCTGCGCGTGCCTCGCCGCGTCGGGATTGGTCTTGCCCATCACGATCGCGATTTCGCAGCGCGGATCGCCGACTCCCGAGCTCCACCATTTCCTCCCGTTGATGACGTATTCGTCGCCGTCGCGGACCATCGAAGTCTGGATATTGGTCGCGTCCGAGCTCGCCACCGCGGGCTCGGTCATCAGGAAGGCCGAGCGGATCGCGCCCGCCATCAGCGGCTTGAGCCATCGGTCCTTCTGCGCCCGCGTCCCGTAGCGATGGAGCACTTCCATATTGCCGGTGTCGGGTGCCGAGCAATTGAAGCATTCGGACGCCCAGCCGAGCCGCCCCATCTCCTCCGCGCACAGCGCATATTCGAGGTTGCTGAGCTGCGTGCCTTCGAATTCGAAGCTGTCGTCGACATGGCGCTGCCCCGAATGGGGCGGCATGAAGAAATTCCACAGCCCTTCCGCTTTGGCCTGCGCCTTCACCTCCTCGATCACCGGAAGCACCTTCCAGCGATCGCCTTCCTTCTGCTGCGCGCGATACTCGCCGTCGCGCGGGCGGATGCGCGTGTCGATAAAGGCCTTCACGCGGTCGCGGAACCAGGTCTCGCGCTCGGTCAGCGTGAAGTCCATGGACGCCCTCTCCTCTTGGCTGCCAGACCGGTCTAGACCGTACCGCATATTCGGTAAAGGCGTACCACTGCGAAAAATCGATACACGCTCGCTTCAAAAAACCGCTTTGGCTCGCCCGTGAAATCGCTAAGCTGGTCCTGATGAATGCTCCGGGGAACATCGAAAGCGGCAATGGCGGGACGAAGCGCTTCCAGGCGAAGCGCGACGCTATTCTCGCGGCCGCCGCCGATGCGATCAACGAGCAGAGCGCCAAGGGCATGACCTTCGCCGACGTTGCCCGAAGGGTCGGGCTCAACACCACGTCGGTCACTTATTATTTCAAGCGCAAGGAAGACCTCGCGGCCGCTGCTTTCGAGCATACGCTCGACCGGCTCGACGCGATGCTCGAGGACGCCACCCGCGCGCCCACGCCCGAGGCGCGCGTCGCGCGCTACCTCAACATCAACATGGAGCGGCTCGCGCGCATCCGCCGCGGCGAGGAGCGTGACTTCGCGATCCTGTCGGACCTCCGCGCGATGGAGGATCCGGTCAAGCGCGACCTGCTCGATCGCTGGCGCACCATCTTCCGCAACACGCGGAGTCTGTGGGGCACGCCGCAGACCCGCGCCGAGACCGATCTCGCCGGCGCGCGCGCGCACGTGCTGCTGGAGAACACCTTCTGGCTGCCCGCGTGGCTGACGCGCTACGAAGTCGACGAATATCCGCGTGTCGAGGCGCGGCTGATGGACGTATTCCGGCACGGCATCGCCGCCGAAGGCGAGGAATGGCGCCCGCAGCTGCTCGACCTCGAGCATGACGAGCCCGAGCCCGGGCGCGAGGCATTCCTGCTCGCCGCCACCCGGCTGATCAACGAGCTCGGCTATCGCGGCGCATCGGTGCAGAAGATCGCGGGCGAGTTGAACGTCACCAAGGGCAGCTTCTACCACCATCTGGACGCCAAGGACGATCTGGTGATCGCCTGCTACAAGCGGAGCTTCGACATCATCGCCGACGCGCAGCGCCTTGCCGAGAGCCACGAAGGCTCGCACTGGCAGCGGCTCGAAAGCACGATTGCGACGCTGCTCGACTATCAATTCTCCGAGCGCGGTCCGCTGCTGCGTACCACGGCGCTCTCCGGCCTGCCGCCGCAGGTCCGCTCGACGATGATCGATCGCTCGAACCGCATCGCGCGGCGCTTCGCCGGCATGCTATCGGACGGCATCGCCGAAGGATCGATCCGCGCGATCGACCCGCTGGTGGCGAGCCAGGCGCTGATGGCATTGCAGAACGCCGCGTTCGACATGCGCAAATGGGCGAGCACGATGCCGCGCGACACCGCCGTCGCCTTCTACGCCTCGACATTGGCCTTCGGGCTGTTCGACGATCGCGTGCTCGGATGAATTGATCCTATCAATCTTGGATTTGCGGCAGCTGTAATGATTTCGATGCCCTGATCCACGCGGGCGGGCTCCATTCCTTTCCGCCAAGCTCAGCGCGCACCCGGTCCCATTCAGTCTTGAGCACGATCTGGCCCCAACGGATCACCCAGCGCCCTCTACGACGCCGATCCTGCAGCGATCGGCTTTTTTCCAGTCGCCGAATCGCGATGAGAAGGTTGCGGGAGGGCCGTTCGGCGGGGTTCAGGAGAAGCTGAATCTTGGCAACGACGGCGTTGGCCTCCCGTTGCAATTGCTCCCGAGCGACTCTGCGCTGCTCAGATTCATCGAAAGGGGGATCGCGATAGTTGACCAGCAATGTATGGGCTCGGGAAAGCTCGTCCCGAACGCCATTTATCCAATCCTGTCGGAGCCTTGCGGTCGCGTGGGTTCCAGTATTGGCGGCGTTGCGAGTAGCGGCCCGCGCATTTTCCAGCGCAGCTTCCGCACCCCGCTCCGCGGCGCGCGAACTCGCGGCAGCTGACGCGGCATTTTCCTCCGCCACCCGCAGTCCCGCGCGATTGATTTCGGCCTGTTCGGCAGCAATTCTCCGGCTGGTACGCGCCGTGATCCATTGCGTCGCAAGCACCGCAACAGCGCCGGCAGCCACCGGCAGCAGCGCCTTAAGCCAGCCCCAGTCCTCGTCCTTATCCTTTTCCTGCGAAGCGAGCGGATCTCCCGACACAAGGTTCGTCGTCGGGCGGTCATCCTGAATTCTGTTGCCAGGCGCGGCCGGAGCTGCGGAGATATTGCCGTCTTGCGCCGCATTGTGTGCGGCACAGGCGGACGCCCCGATCAGGAACAGCAAGCCATAAACGAGCCCGCAGGCAGCGGATTTTAAAACGTGCATAAATATCGACTAACGCCTCTCGCCGACGCGCCGCAATATTCATCGCGATGCCCCAGACGGCCTGAACGCAGTCGTCCTCTCACCCGTCGTGGTGGAATACCGCGACTTCCTCGCAATTGGGCAGGAACTGGCCGTTCTCCTGGCGCGCCGCGGTGCAGTTCAACACGTGCTCGGCGCCGTCGGGCGTCTTCACCCGCGCCTTGCCGGCCATGTGGTTGTCGTCGTCCTTGCGCTTCATTGTCATCTCAAGGACTTCGCCGCTCCCCGCGAGGCGGGCGCGCATCGTGTCGCTGATGTCCTTTTCGGTCTCGGCGTCGATCCGCGGCGCGCATTTCCACGCATATTTGTCGCCGCTTTGCGGATGCGCGTCGCAGTTCATGCTGCTGCGGCGGCCCTCCTTGTCGCGTACCACTGCATAGCCGATCATGTTGCCGTCGGACTGCTGGTTCATCTCGACCTGCTCGACGGTGGCTTCGTTGCCGAGCGTCTCGCGGATCGAATTCTCCACCTGCTCGGCGTCGCTGGAGCACGCCGCAAGCGCCAGCGCGGCGCCGATCACGAGCGATGTTTTCCGCATTATCCCCCCCTGTTCTGCACGCACCCGCGCGACAGGGAGAGTGTGAACGGATCGACGCGGGAGGCAATAGCCTATTCAGGCAAGGCACGCGGCCGCGCGATTCCGCTTTTGGCCCGAACCGCGCTATTCGAGGATCGATATCGACAAAAACCGAACCGGGAGAGGTTCTTGTGAAGCGTTTTTTTCGGCCGGCCCGCCGCGCCCTGTCCGGCTCGGCAGCCCTGTTCTCGCTGCTCGCAATCACGCCGGCATCCAGCCAGACCGCGTCCGCCCCCGTGCCGGCGGACAGCCAGGACACGAGCCGCGCCGCCATCGCGCGCGATATCGAGGCGGAGATCGCGGCAGGCCGCTTGACCGGCGTGTCGCTGGCGCTGGTCAGCCACGGCCGCATCCTGTGGGAGCAGGGATTCGGCTGGGCCGATCGGGAAGCCCGGCGTCCGGCGACGCCTGCCACGCCGTTCTCGCTGGCCTCGACGACCAAGACCTTCACCACCGCGGCGATGATGACGCTGGTGCGTACAGGCAAGCTCGATCTCGACGCGCCCGCCAATCGCTATCTCGCGCCCGATCGCTTCACCGACGATGCCGGCCTCGCCGATACGGCGACGCTCCGTCGGCTGGCGACGCACTCCTCGGGCGCGCCGACCTTCTTCCTGATGTATCCGGAAGGCGGCGACATTCGCCAGCCGAGCGTGGCCAGGCTGCTGCGCGATTACGGCCACCTCGTCGCGCCGCCGGGGGAGCGCTATGAATATTCCAATCTGGGAATGGCGGTGCTCGCCGAGATCGTCGCGCGCCGCTCGGGCGAGCCCATCGGTGTGTATCTGCGCGAGAAGCTGCTCGATCCGCTCGGCATGAAGAACAGCTTCTTCGACACCGACGTGGCGCGACGCCCCGAGATGGCAGTGCGGTACGCCGACGATGGCGCGCGCCTGCCGTTTTACCTGACCGCGACGCCGGGATCGGGCGAAATGTACGCCAGCGCGCACGATCTCGCGCTCTGGGCAATGTTCCATCTCGAGGACGCGCACCACGGAGGCCCGCTCGACAATGCCGCGCTCGATCTGCTCCACAAGCCCGCGACGCGGATCGACGCGAACGACTTTTACGGCATGGGCTGGATGATCCGCAACGCGCCCGGCGAGCCGCTGGTATTGTCGCATGGCGGCGGCCAATCCGGCGTGAAGGCCGAGTTCGTACTTTTGCCGGGAAGCGATGTCGCCGCGATCGTCCTGAGCAATCGCCATAGCGATCAGCCCTTTGTCGAGGGCGTGCGCGATCGGCTGATCCGGTCGGTGGTGCCGGACTGGCGGGGCATTCCTGTCGAGAACAGTCAGGCGCAGCCGCTTACCGCCGGCTATGTCGGTACGTGGCAGGGCACGCTCTCCGCGCAGGGCCGCCAGGTGCCGGTTCGCCTGATGATCACGGGCGAGCGCGCGGGGACGCTGGCAGTTGGCGACGGGCCCGGCCAGACGATCACCGATCTGGGCATTGTGGACGGCGCATTATCGGGGGATACCGAGGGCACGATCGATATCCCCGATGCCCAGCGCGAGAAGCTCGGCAATATCGCGCTCAACCTGCGGTTGCGCGGCGACGTCATCGATGGCGAGACGATCGCCTGGGCCAAGACCGGAAGCCGGATGGCGGTGTTGCCGTTCTGGACCCGATTGACTCGCCAATAGCACTGCGTGGCAAGGGAAACGGGCCCGCGGATCGCTCCGCGGGG
>JAEWCK010000233.1 GCA_023390675.1 Pseudomonadota bacterium | reverse complement strand
GCATTACTGGAAGCAGGACGAGAACGGCCGTTGGCAGCAGGCCGCCTGAGCTTGCAATGAGCGGGCGCGCGGACTAGGGAGCCGCGACTTTTCCACAACCAAAAACACAGGAGCCGCACGGCCATGGCCGCGACCCGGACCTTTTCGATCATCAAGCCCGACGCCACTCGCCGCAACCTGACCGGTGCGGTCACCAGGATGCTGGAAGAAGCCGGCCTGCGCGTCGTCGCTTCGAAGCGCATCCAGATGAGCCGCGAGCAGGCCGAGGGCTTCTATGCGGTCCACAAGGAGCGCCCCTTCTTCAACGACCTGGTCGAGTTCATGATCTCGGGCCCGGTGGTGGTGCAGGTGCTCGAGGGCGAGAACGCCGTGCAGCGCAACCGCGACATCATGGGCGCGACCAACCCGGCGAACGCCGAGCCCGGCACGATCCGCAAGGAGCTGGCGGAATCGATCGAGGCGAATTCGGTGCACGGTTCGGATTCGGACGAGAATGCCGCGATCGAGATCGCGTTCTTCTTCAAGCCCGAAGAGATCGTCGGCTAACTCTCCCTCTCCCATGGGGAGAGGGATTTCAGCGCGGCAACGTGATCGTCGCGACGAGGCCCCCGCCTTCGCGGTTGGCGAGCGTGATCTCGCCACCCGCATCGCGGACGATCGCGCGCGCGAGCGCCAGCCCCAGCCCGACGCCGCCGGTCTCGCGGTTGCGCGATTCCTCGAGCCGGGTGAACGGGTCGAACACCGTCTCCAGCTTGCCCGCGGGTATGCCCGGTCCGCGGTCGCACACGTCGATCGCAACGCTGCGCTCGCCCGGCAGCAGCCGCACCTCGGCCCCGCCGCCATATTTGATCGCGTTCTCGATGAGATTGCGCACCGCGCGCCGCATCAGCGACGGGCGCAGGTGCATCCTGAGCCGCGGCGCTTCCTCGAAGGCGACGTCATGGTCGAGGTCGCGGAAATCCTCGACCACCGCGTCGATCAGCGCCGAGAGGTCGACATCGGTCGGCGGCTCGCTCGGTCGGCCGAGCCGCGCCAGGCTCAATATGTCGTCGAGCGTGCGGTTCATCTCGTCGATCGTGTCGGCCATGCGGGCGCGATCGTCCTCGTCCTCGACCGATTCGATGCGGACCCGCAGCGCGGCGAGCGGCGTGCGCAGATCGTGGCCGATCGCGCCGAGCATGCGGTCCTTCTCGTCGAGCATCGCGGTCACGCGCGTGCTGAGTGCATTATAGGCGGCGATCACCGCACGAACGTCGCCGGGCCCGCGCTCCTCGACCGGCTCGGCGCCGTCACCCGGCCGGAAGCGCCGTGTCGCTTCGGCGAGCTTGCGCAACGGTCGCGCGATGCGGCGTCCCGCCCAGAGCACGGGCAGCAGGACGACGATGTAGAGGATCAGCGTCTGCGCGATGAGCTGCCAGATCAGCGCGCGTTCGCTGCGCGGCCAGCCGCTGCTGAGCGACAGCCAGCCCTTGCCGGGCAGTTCGACCGCGACCCACAGTTCGGCGCCCGCGCGGCGCATCCGCTCGGCGCGCATCGGGCTCATTCGCTTGAGCATCGGGCGCGTGTCGGTGATCGGGCGGACGACTGCGATCACCTCGCCGGTCTGGATGCCGCCGTCGGTCAGCCCGCGGCGGATGTCGCGTTCGATGTCGGGGCGCCGCGTGAGGCCGCCCGGGATCGGACTGGTGGGCTGGATCGCGACGCGGCCGCGACCCTCCTTCGCGCGCGGATCGTCGTCGAGGCGCGGCGTATTCAGCCGCTCGGTGGCGTCGATCAGGCGCGTGACCGCGGGCACGATCACTTGCGCGAAGCGTGCGCCGCGCCGCTCGTTGAGCAGCAGCCCGAAGTTGATCGCCTGCGCGACGAACAAAGCGGCGGCGACGAGCAGCGCGATCTGTCCGGGCAGCGAGCGGGGGAGGAAACGCCTCACAGCCGTGGCTCGATCACAGCCGAGTCACTTCGGCCGCGAGCGTATAGCCTCCGCCCCAGACGGTCTTGATCAGCTGGGGATTCTTGGCGTCGGCCTCGATCTTCTTCCGCAGCCGGCTGACCTGGTTGTCGATCGCGCGGTCGAAGGCGGCGGCCTCACGCCCCTGGGTCAGGTCGAGCAGTTGGTCGCGGGTGAGCACCTGGCGGGGGCGTGTGACCAGCGCATGAAGGAGATTATATTCGCCGGTCGAGAGCGGGACCGACACGCCTTCGCGGTCGACCAGCGCGCGCTCCCCGGTCTTGAGCACCCAGCCGGCAAAGGCGAAGCTGCCGCTTTCGGGCGCGTGCTGGCGCGTGCCGCCCGCCTGCATGCGGCGGAGCACCACCTTGATGCGGGCGGCGAGCTCGCGCGGGGAAAAGGGTTTCACGACATAATCGTCGGCGCCCATTTCCAGCCCGACGATCCGGTCGGTCTCCTCGCCGCGGGCAGTCAGCAGGATCACCGGCGTGTCGCCGGTCTCGCGGATGTGGCGACAGAGCGAGAGCCCGTCTTCGCCGGGCATCATGATGTCGAGCACGACGAGATCGATTGCGTAAGCGGCCATCCGCGCCCGCGCGCCTTCGGCGTCGCCGGCCTGCGTCACGCGGAAGCCCTGCCGCGTCAGATATTGCGCGAGCGGTTCGCGGATCGAGCGCTCGTCCTCGACGAGCAGAAGGTGCGGAATCTCCGACATGTCAGGACCGTAACAACTCATGCGCTCAAAGGAAGTGCCCGGCCGCGCGAGGAGGCGGGCGCGCCCGGTCAGGTCCGGCCGACGATCAGTTGCCGGGAGCATCGGCCGGGGGGGAAGGCGGAGGCATGTCGCCGCCACGGCCGCGACGGCCGCGGGCGGGAATCGCCGCGCGCTCGGCCTGGTCGATCTTGCCGTCGTGATTGGTGTCGACCCGGTCGAAGCGGCGCGTCGCCTGCGCCTGCTGCTCGGCGAGGCTGATCATGCCGTCGCCATCGGTGTCGAGCCGCTGCATGCCGCGGCCGCCGCCGGGGCCGCCCGGGGGCGGGGCCATCTCGCCACCCGGAGGCGGCGGCGGCGGACCCATGTCGCCGCGGCGCGCCATGCGCGCTTCGGCCACGGCCTGGCGCTCCTCGGCGCTGATCTTGCCGTCGCCATTGGTGTCGAGCTTGGCGAAGCGGGCCGCGACATCGGCCATCACTTCGTCCCTGGTGACGATGCCGTCGCCATTGGCATCGGCGCGCGCGAGCGGATCGCGCCCGCGCTGCTGGCCGCCGTCCTGCGCCCAGGCTGCTCCGCCGAGCAGCGAGGCGCCGAGCAGCGCGGCGATGAGAGTCTTCTTCATGAGGCGAAACTCCTGTGTGGCGCGGGACCGGGCCTCGCGATAGCGGACCTTCTGGTGGGAGCCTGTCTCAACACTTTGTCAGGGGCCCGCGAAAGTGTCGCAAATTGTCGCAGCTATCGGCCGCCGCAGCGAATCAGCCCGATCGGCCGGAAGGTTTTGCTCTCGACCAGCATCGCTCCCGCGCTTTCGGCGAAGCGCAGCTTGATCGTATCGTTGTTGCGCATTCCCTCGGCGGTGCAGATCGCGTCGATATCGTAGCCGCCGGGCGCATCGCGAACGTCGCTGAAATCGCAGTGGACCTCGCCGGCGGTCGATAGATCCATCTCGGCGAAGGTCCAGACGCCGTCCTTGCAGAGCTTGTCGCTCGCGGCCCAGCGGCCGACATAACGCGGCGTTTCGCGCTTCTCGACCGAAGACGAGGGCGTGGCTGAGGTGGAAGCCACGCCGTTGCCGATATTTCCCGTATCCGTGGCCTGCGGCGTGCAGGCCATGGCGAGGGGCAGGAACAAGAGGATCGCCATGCGCATGGTTGGCTAACGGGCGCATGCGGATGTGCGTTCCGAAAAATTGGCTGTTCGGGCGCAAGGTGTTCGAGCTATGTTCCGACGGGCGCTGGATGGGAGCCGTCGAATCGTGGACTTGATTGCAATTGCGCTGATCGTCGCCGCGCTGCTCGCGGGGCTTGGGATCGGCATGTTCCTCGGCGGGCGGCCCGCGGCGCAGATGCGCGCCGAGCGCGACGCCAGGGATGCCGATTTCAAGGCGGCGATCGCCGATCTCGGGCGCGCGCAGATCGAGCTGGCGGGGCTCAAGGCCGAGACGACGGGGATGGAAGCGCGCTTCGCCGAGCTCGCGGGGCGCATCCTCGGCGAGAGCCAGAAGAGCTTCCTCGAGCGCGCCGACCAGCGCTTCGCGCAGGCAGGCGAGAGCAACGAGGCGAAGCTCAAGGCTCTGCTCCAGCCGGTGCAGGAGACGCTCCAGCGCTACCAGCAGGGGCTGAGCGAAGTCGAGAAGGAGCGGGTGGGCAGCTATCAGGCGCTCCGCGAGGCGGTGACCCTGCTCCACGCGGGTCACACGCAGGTGCGCGAAGAGACCGCCAGGCTGGTCAACGCGCTGCGCGCCAGCCCCAAGGCGCGCGGGCGCTGGGGCGAGCAGAGCCTGAAGAACGTGCTCGAACAGGCCGGGCTCTCGCAGCACGCTGATTTCGCGACCGAGGTTTCGGTCAACACCGAGGATGGCCGGCTGCGCCCCGACGTGATCGTGCGGCTGCCGGGCGGACGCAAGCTGATCATCGACGCCAAATGCTCCTTGAACGCGTTTCTCGACGCGAGCGAGGAAGTCGACGACGCCGCGCGCGCGGCGCATCTCCAGGCGCA
>JAEWCK010000213.1 GCA_023390675.1 Pseudomonadota bacterium | reverse complement strand
GGATGACGGGCCAATCTCAAACCTGCAGCCCCACCGCCAGCTGGGCTTCGCGCAGCGTGGGGGCGGCGAGGGCATTGGCCCTTTCCGCACCTTTCGCCAAGGCAGCGCCCACCGCGGCGCGATCGTCGAGCAGGCGGGTGAGGCGATCGCGGACGGGGGCGAGCACCGACACCGCGAGGTCCGCCAGCGCGGGCTTGAACGCGCCGAAGCCCTGACCGGCGAACTGCTCGACCACCGATTGCGGCTCGCGGTCCGACAATGCGGCGAAGATCGTCACGAGGTTCCTTGCCTCGGGGCGTTCGGCGAGCGCGTCGAACGAATCGGGGAGGGGCTCGGGATCGGTCCGGGCCTTGCGGAACTTGGCGGCGATCGTGTCGTCGTCGTCCGACAAATTGATCCGCGACATATCCGAGGGATCGGACTTGCTCATCTTCGCCTGGCCGTCACGCAGCGACATGATCCTCGGCGCGGCCTTCGAGATGAAGGGTTCGGGGAGCGGGAAGAGCTCGACGCCGTAATCGGTGTTGAACTTGGCGGCGATATCGCGCGCGAGCTCGAGATGCTGCTTCTGGTCCTCGCCCACGGGGACGTGCGTCGCCTTGTAGACGAGCACGTCGGCGGCCTGGAGCACCGGATAGTCGAACAGGGCGACGCTCGCGCCCTCGCGGTTCTTGCCCGCCTTGTCCTTCCATTGGGTCATGCGATTGAGCCAGCCCATCCGCGCAGTGCCGTTGAGGATCCAGCAGAGCTCGGCATGCGCGGGGACGCGCGCCTGGTTGAACAGGATCGAGCGGTCGTCGATCCCGGCGGCGAGCAGGGTTGCGGCCATCTCGATCGTCGAGCGCGCAAGCTCCGCGGGGCTGATGTCGACGGTGAGCGCGTGGAGGTCGGCGAGGAAGAAGAGGCACTCCCCCCCTTTCTTTTCCTGGCTCTCCTGCATCGCGACCCAGTTCTTGATCGCGCCGAGATAGTTGCCGAGGTGGAGATTGCCGGTGGTCTGGATGCCCGAAAGGACGCGCATGATCATTCACTCCGCGCCCGGCTGACCGTTCGGCCTTTGGACGGGCCGCGGGTCCGAGACGGCGGGGACGCAGCCGCACGAATTGTCAGGGACGAGGGGGCTCTAGCGCGCCGCGCGGCGGCGGACCAGCGCCTTGAGGTCGCTGATCCGGTAGGCGCGGGTGACGAAGCAGGCGACGGCGTAGATCGCGCAGCCTGCGCCCACCAGCACGACCAAGGCGGCGTAGCGCTCGGCGATATGGCCGTTGAGCCACGGATCGAGCAGCCGGTCGAAGCCGAACAGCGCCGCGCCCATCAGCAGCGCGGCGAGCGCGAGGCGGGGGATACGGCGGCGGAGCTGGGCGTCGGCGGCGAAATGGCCGCGCCGGCGGAGCGTCAGATAGAGCAGCACGACGTTGACGGTCGAGGAGAGCGCCGTCGCGAGCGGCGGGCCGACATGGCCGATCAGCGGAATCAGCGCGAGGTTCGCCGCGATGTTCACTGCGACCGAGATCACGGCGTAGCGGACGGGCGTCTTCGTATCCTGGCGGGCGTAATAACCGGGGGTCAGCACCTTGACGAGGACATAGGAGGGCAGGCCGATCGAGAAGCCGGCTAGCGCCCAGGCGCAGTTGACCGTGTCGGCCGCGCTGAAATGGCCGTATTGGAAGAGGCCGCGGACGATCGGCTCGGCGGCGACGATCAGCGCGACCATCGCGGGCAGCGTGAGGAACAGCGCGAGCTCCGTGCCCCGGTTCTGCGTCTCCATCGCCTCGGCTTCCTCGCCACGCCCAAGCAGGCGCGAGATCGTCGGGAGCAGAATCGTGCCGAGCCCGATGCCGATCATGCCGAGCGGCAGCTGGTTCAGCCGGTCGGCATAATAGATGTACGAGATCGAGCCTTCGCCGAGCAGATAGCCCGACAGCGCCGTGGAGATGACGAGGTTGAGCTGGACCGCGCCGGCGCCGAGCGCCGCGGGAAGGAGGAGCGCCATCAGCCGGCGGACCTCTGGATCGAAGCGGGGAAGGCGGGGGCGGAGCGACACGCCGGTCGCGCGGCAGGCGAGCGCCAGCCAGATCAACTGGAGGAGACCGCCGACGGGGACAGCGATCGCCTGGACGCGCGCGGTCTCGTAGGGCGTGCCGTGGAAGAAGAAGAGCGCCGCGACCATCGCGATGTTGAGCAGGATCGGCGCGGCGGCGTTGACCCAGAATCTGTCGAGCGAATTGAGGATGCCGCCCAATAGCGAGGCGAGGCAGATCAGCATCAGATAGGGGATGGTGATCCGCGAGAGCTCGACCGCGAAGGCGAACTGCTCGTGGGTGGGATGCTGCTTGTGGAAGCCGCCCGAGAGCAGGGCAGTGAGCGGCCAAGCGGCGGCGAGCATCGCCACCGTCATCACCGCGAGGAAGGCGAAGAGCACCGCGAGCGCGCGCTCGGCGAAATCGAACGCGGGACCGCGCTCGCCGGTCTCGGCGAGCTTGCGGTTGAACATCGGGATGAACGCCGACGAGAAGGCGCCCTCCGCGAAGAAGGCGCGGAACATGTTGGGCAGGCGGAAGGCGACGAGGAACGCGTCCGACGCGAAATTGGCGCCCACATAGCGCGCCTGGAGCGAATCGCGGACCAGCGCGAGGATCCGGCTGGCGAGCGTGAGTCCGCCGACCGAGCCGAGGGTGCGGGCGAGCTTCATGACCGTTCAGGCGTCACGTCGCTCGCCCCCGCCCAAATATCGCCTCAGGCCTCGCCGGCCGGCTGGGCGCCTTCGAGGCCCTGCTGCTCGCGCTGCGCCATGTAGATGCCGCCGAAATCGATCGGCTCGAGCATCAGCGGCGGGAAGCCGCCGTCGCGGACGGCGTCGGCGAGGACGCGGCGTGCGAAGGGAAACAGGATGCGCGGGGCTTCGCCGAGCAGGAAGCCGTCGAGCTGCTCGCCCTCGGGGACATTGCGGATCGCGAATAGGCCCGCGTAGGAGAGGTCGACGAGGAAGGCGACCTGGCTTTCGGCCTGGGCGCGGACCTCGATCTTGAGCACGACTTCGTAGACGTCGTCGGCGACCTTGCCCGAGCCGATGTTGAACTGGACGTCGATCGCCGGCTGGGTCTGCGACTGATAGATCGCAGGCGCGTTCGGGTTCTCGAACGACAGGTCCTTCACATATTGCGACAGCACCCCCGCGCTGGGCGCAGTATCCGCGCCATTGGCGGCAGGCTCGCCGAATTCGGCGATGGTGTCGTTCTCGGCCATTGAAGTTTCCTCTTTTTCCGGAAAATTTCGCGTACCAGACGCGTTACGTCGGCAGCGCGCCTAGCAGCGACGCGAAGCCAGTTCAATTGCCGCCGTTTTGGGCGGTTTGAACTGGACGGCACATGCGCTTATGTATCGGGTGACGAGTTTGGAGGCGAAGTGTTCTACGTAATCCTGTTCGCGATGGTCGCCGGCTTCCTCGCGCTGCGCCTCTACGCAGTGCTCGGCAAGCGCACGGGCCATGAGCAGCCGCTACCCAAGCCGGCCGAGGAGCGCGTGATCGCGCCGCCGATGCCGCGGACGATCGACCTGACTCCGGAGGTCCGCGAGCCGAGCCGGACGATCGACACCGGCGCCGAGACCGGGCTGCGCGCCGTGGTCTCCGCCGATCCGTCGTTCGACGTCGCGCAGTTCGTCGAAGGCGCCAAGTCCGCCTATCGGATGATCCTCGAAGCCTATTGGAAGGGCGACGAGGATACGCTGCAATGGCTGGTGGAGGACGATGTCCGCGAGGGCTTCGCCGCGGCGATCGCCGAGCGCACCACCGCAGGGCACACGCTCGACAACCGCCTCGTCGCGATCGAGCGCGCGCTGATCACCGAGGCTTCGGTGGAAGGCAAGCTCGCGCGGATCACCGTGCGCTTCGACGCCGATATCGCCGCGGTGACGCGCGACCAGGAGGGCAATGTCGTCGCCGGCTCGCTCAGCGACGCCGTCGAGACGCACGACATCTGGACCTTCGCGCGCAACCTGAAGAGCGACGATCCGAACTGGAAGCTCGTCGAGACCGACGAAGCCTGAAGGAGCTGCCGATGCGCGGATGGGGGGTAGTCGCGCTCGCGGCGCTGCTGGGCGCATGCTCGGGCGGAGTGATTCCGAAGAGCACCGAACCGGGCTATTCGCCGCCGCCCGAGCGGCCCGCCGAGAAGCCGGTCGAGCCGCACGCGAACGTGCCGGTGCGGCAGCCGATTCCCGCAACGCCGCTGCCTGCGATGCCGGCGCCCGCCGCCCCTGCGGGCGTGACCAGCGCGGCGCTTGCCGGCGTGGTCGCGGGGCCGGCGATCGACACGCTTCCGATCAGCGACGAGGCCGCGACGCGCGCGCTCGCGGCATACAAGCTCAGCTGCCGGTCGCTGGTGCGGCGCCCGGACACGTCGGGGCTCGCGCCGGGATCGGCGTGGCTGGGCTCGTGCGACGCGGCGCAGAACTGGCGCGCGGACGACGCGCTGCGATTCTTCACGACCTGGTTCGAATCGATCCAGGTCGCCGACGGCAAGGCGCAGGCGACGGGCTATTACGAGCCCGAGATCGCGGGATCGCGAACCCGGCGGCGCGGCTATCAGGTGCCGATCTACGGCCCGCCGGGCGACTTCATCGATATCGACCTCGGCAAGCTCGCTCCTTCGCTCAAGGGCAAGCGCGCCAAGGGGCGCGTGTTCCGCGGGGTGTTCCAGCCCTATTTCGACCGCGCGGCGATCGAGGAAGGCGCGCTGAACGGACGCGGGCTCGAGATCGCCTGGGCGGCCGATCCGGTCGAATTGTTCTTCCTCCAGGTCCAGGGATCGGGGCGGCTGCGCGGGCCGAACGGCGAGTTGATGCGGATCGGCTTCGCGGGGCAGAACGGGCGCGACTATACCGGGATCGGCGCGCTGATGCGCGACCGCGGGCTGCTCCAGCCCGGCAAGGCATCGATGCAGGGGATCATGGAATATCTGCGCGCGCACCCCGAGGAGGGGCGCGACATCATGCGCGAGAACAAGAGCTACGTCTTCTTCAAGGAAATCACAGGACCGGGGCCGAACGGCTCGCTGGGGCTGCCGGTGACGGGGCTGGTGAGCGCGGCGACCGATCCGCGCTTCGTACCTTTGGGCGCGCCGGTGTTCCTCTCGATGGACCGCGCCGAGGCCAACGGGCTGTGGATCGCGCAGGATACCGGCGGGGCGATCAAGGGCCCCAACCGGGTCGACACCTTCTGGGGCGCCGGCGAAGACGCGCGCGCGATCGCGGGTGGCATGAATTCGCACGGCACCGCGTGGCTGTTCGTCCCGATCGGCACGCTCGCGCGGCTTCAGGCGGCGGCTGCGCCCCCCGAGGCGGAACCCGTCCCGCCGCCGCAATGAGACGCCTCGCGCCCGAGGAAGCGGCGCTGTGGAAGCGGGTTATCGCGAGCGTGACGCCGCTGGAGAAGGGGACGGCGGCCTCCAAGCCGACGATCAAGGTCGAGTCCAAGCCCCTCCCCTTCAGGGGAGGGGTTGGGGGTGGGGGAAGCCTCACCGAGACCCGCGCGCGTGCCGACAAGCCCCACCCCAACCCCTCCCCTGAAGGGGAGGGGCTTAAGAAGAAAAAGAAGGAAGCGAGCAACACGCTCGACGCATCGTGGGATCGTCGCCTGTCGCGCGGGCTCGTCGCGCCCGAATCTTCGATCGACTTGCACGGGCACAGCCTCGCCTCAGCCTACGACCGGCTCGATCATGGACTTGCCGACGCCGTTGCGCGGGGGGATCGGGTGCTGCTGCTCGTCACGGGCAAGCCGCCGCGGGCCGAATCGGAGCGGCCGCATGCGCGCGGGGCGATCCGTGCGGCGGTGGGCGACTGGCTCGCTTCGTCGCGCCACGCCGATCGTATCGCTGCCGTAAGGAACGCGCATCCGCGGCACGGCGGGACCGGCGCCTTGTACATAATTTTGCGCCGTCCGGGGGCGCTTCCAAGGCGAAAATCTTAACCTCTCTCTGCGAGTTTCGCCGCTTGCTGATCCGGGCGTTGTGGCCCGGTGGGGATCGGGGGATCGGCGGACCGGTGGAAGGATTCTCGCTCAAGAGCCGTGCGATCGCGTTTGCGATGTGCGCCGGAGCGGTGGCGTTCATCCTCGCGCTGGCGGCTGCCTCCACGCCGGGCATGATCACGATCGAGACCGCCGGGCGCGCGCTGATCGCAGCGATCGTCTGCGGCGCGATGTGCTGGGCCTCGGCCGAACGCACGATCGCCTCCACCGCCGCGGCGATCGACGCCGCGATCGAGCGCTTGTCGAGCGCCGCCAATGGCGACCTGCAGAGCGTCGTCCCGCTCGAGGTCGAGGAATCGGTGCCGCAGCTCGCCGGCGCGATGAACGGGCTGTTCCGCCAGCTCCACGCGAATCTGGAAAGCGTCCAGCGGCTTGCGATGTTCGATCCGGTGACCGCGCTGCCCAACCGCACCAATTTCCGCCGCACCGCCGAGCGGATGCTCTCCGATCTGCCGCCCGGCGCGAGCGCGGTGCTCTATTTCATCGATCTCGATCGCTTCAAGCACGTCAACGACACGATGGGGCATGCGACGGGCGACCTGTTGCTCGGCATGGTCGCCAATCGCCTGCGCGCCGTCGCCGACCGCTTCGCTGCCGAGGCGGGGGCGCGGCCGCCGTTGATCGGGCGGCTCGCGGGCGACGAGTTCACGATGTTCTTCCCCGAACTGCGCAACCCCAACGAGGCCGAGCGGATCGGGCGCGGCATCCTCTATGCGCTGTCGGAGAGCTTCGACCTCGCCGACCAGGAAATCTCGATCGGCGCGTCGATCGGCATCGCGCTCAGGCCCGAGCACGGAACGACGCTGCACGACCTGATGCGCGCCGCCGACGCCGCGATGTATCACGCCAAGGCGCTGGGCCGCGGGCGCGCCGAGCATTTCACCGATCAGCTCGCCGCCGAGATCAACGCGCGCGCGCAGCTCGAGAGCGACCTGCGCCAGGCCGTGGACCGCGACGAGTTTGCGCTCGTCTTCCAGCCGCAGGTCTCGGCCGCGGACGGTCGGATCGTCGGCGCCGAGGCGCTGCTGCGCTGGCGGCATCCCGACGGGCTCAAGATGCCAGGCGCGTTCATCCAGCGCGCCGAGGAGACCGGGCTGATCGTCGAGATCGGCGATTGGGTGATCGAGAGCGTCGCCGAGACGATCTCGCGCTGGGGCAAATTGGGGGTCGAGCAGAGGCTCGCCGTCAACATCAGCCCCCGCCAGCTCGACCATGCGAGCTTCTTCCGTCGGCTACGCGAGGCGATGCTCGCGGCGAGCGCGCCCGCGACCCTGCTCGAGCTCGAAATTACCGAGACGCTGGCGATGCACTGCTCGAGCGAAGTGATCGATGCGATCACGCTGCTGCGCGCCGACGGCGCCACGGTGGCGATCGACGATTTCGGGACGGGCTATTCGAACCTCGCGCGGCTGCGCGACTTGCCGGTGGACCGAGTGAAGCTCGACCGCAGCCTGATCGAGCATGTCGCCGACCGCGCCGAGGCGCGGACGATCGCGCAGGCAGTGATCGGGCTGATCCACGGCCTTGGCTGCGAAGCGGTGGCCGAAGGGATCGAGAGCGAGGCGCAGGCGACGGTGCTGCGCGTGATCGGATGCGACGTGCTGCAGGGCTATGCGGTGGCGCAGCCGATGGCGGAGGATGCGTTCCTCGACTGGGCGCGCGGCGTGGAGCCGGAACGAGCGGCGGGGTGATTCCACTCTAGCCCATCCCCTTCAGGGGAGGGGTTCGG
>JAEWCK010000065.1 GCA_023390675.1 Pseudomonadota bacterium | reverse complement strand
CCGCCGCGCCCGCCGGGCGCGTCGCCAGTCCGCGCCATCACAGTGAAGAGCTGCGCCTTGTCCGCATTGGTGATGAAGCGCTTGGTGCCGCTCAGGCGATAGACATCGCCGTCACGGATGGCGCGCGCCTTCACCGAGCCCGAGTCCGATCCGACGTCGGGCTCGGTCAACGCGAAGCTGGTGACGATCTCGCCGCTCGCGATCTTCGGGAGCCATTCGGCCTTTTGCTCGGGCGTGCCGGCCATCACGAGGCCCTGCGAGCCGATCCCGACATTGGTGCCGAACGCCGAGCGGAAGGCGGGCGTGGTGCGGCCGAGCTCGATCGCGACCTTGCATTCCTCGAGCATCGTCAGGCCGAGCCCGCCATATTCCTCGGCGATCGAGAGGCCGAACAGGCCGAGCGCCCTCATCTCCGCGATCACCGCGTCGGGGATCGCGTCGGCTGCCTCGACCTCGGCCTCGAGCGGTCGCAGCCGTTCGGCGACGAAGCGGCGGATCGTCTCGATCAGCGTATCGAAGATTTCGGGATCGAGCGCCATCGCATCCATTCTTCTTGTTCTAAGCGCCAGAGCTATAGCGGGTGCGGATCGGCGCACAAGCCATACCCGATATTCCAAAGCTTCCCGATTGACCGCGCCCCGCCGCCACTTATGCTGAGCGGCGGCAGCGAGGGACATAGATGGCGGACGCAGTATCGGCGCATCGGGCGACGCCGGAAGTGAGACGGATTCCGCAGCGGGTTATGCTCGCCTACGGCTTCGGCGCGGCGGCGTACGGGGTCAAGGATCTCGGCTTCGCGACCTTCCTGCTGCTCTTCTACAACCAGGTGATCGGGCTGCCCTCGGCCGAGGTCGGCTTCGTCATCATGTGCGCGCTGCTGCTCGATGCGTTCATCGACCCGGCGATCGGCTTCCTTTCGGACCGGACGCGCAGCCGCTGGGGGCGGCGGCATCCCTGGATGTACGCCGCCGCGCTGCCGATCGTCGCGGGATGGCTGCTGCTGTGGAACCCGCCCGCGCTCGGGCACCAGGCGATGCTGCTCTGGGTGTTCGCGACCGCAGTGATCGTGCGCACCGCGGTCAGCGCCTATGAAGTGCCGTCGCAGGCGCTGACCCCCGAACTTTCGGCCGATTATGACGAGCGCACGCGGACGATGGCGTATCGCTATCTGTTCGGCTGGGCGGGCGGCATGGTGATGATGGCGCTCGCTTATGGCGTGTTCCTGACCGACGTGCTCGATCGCGACGGCTATCCGGGCTTCGCGCTGGCCGGGGCCACGGCGATCCTGATCGCGATCCTCGTCTCGGCGATCGGCACGCACAGCGAGATCGCGCGGCTGCCGCGCGCCGAGATCGTGTCGCGCAAGCGCTTCCGCGACAATCTCGCCGAGCTGGGCGAGACGGTGCGCAACCGCGCCTTCCTGACGCTGATGGGTGCCGGGATCTGCTATTATTCGGCGCAGGGGATCAACTTCGCGCTCTCCAACTATCTCTATGCCCATGTCTGGCGCTTCGCGGGCGGCGCCTACCAGGCGCTGGCGCTGGTGCTGTTCACCGGCGTCTCGATCGCCTTCGTGATCGCGCCGCGGATCGGGCGGCGCTGGGGCAAGCCGCGATCGGCGATGGTCTTCATGATCGCCGCCGCGCTGCTGCTCGCGCTTCCCTATCTGCTGCGGATCGCCGGGTTGTTCCCCGATCCGTCGAGCCCGGCGATGCTGCCGGTGCTGTTCGGCATCTTCGCAGTCAACACCGCGTGCGGGGTTTCCTCGACGATCCTCGGCGCGTCGATGATGGCCGACGTCGTCGAGCATTCGGAGATCGAGACCGGCCGGCGCTCCGAAGGCGTCTTCTTCGCCGGCGCCTTCTTCGTCCAGAAGTGCACGAGCGGGCTCGGCATCTTCGGAGCGGGGCTGATCCTCGCGCTGGTCGGCTTCCCGGCCAAGGCGGAGCCGGGCAAGGTGGCGCCGGGCACGATCGACGCGCTCACCATCGCCTATATCGCCACCTATGCGGCGCTCGGCTTCGCCGCGGCGGCGTTCTACCGGCGCTTTCCCTTCGGCAAGGCCGAGCATCTGGCGCATCTCGAGCAGCTCCGCGCCGAGGAAATGCCCGCCGGGAACTGAGCCCCGGCGGACACCTTTCCTCCCCAGGAAAGTCGGGCTTCAGGCGACGCGGCCGAGGCGGTGATAAAGGTTCGAGAACTTGACCGAATCGGGGCTGTCCTTGACCTTCTGGAGGTGCGTGCCGACGGCCTCGCGGATCAGGCGGAAATCCTCGGTCGAGAAGACGGCGCGGCTGCGTTGCGGTTCGGTCATCGTCATACTCCTTACGCGGCTTGCTGGTTGAACTGGGCGGCTTCGGTCGATTCGGCGAGCGCGGTGGTGCTGCTCGTGCCGCCCGCGAGCGTGGTGGCGACCGCGTCGAAATAGCCGGTGCCGACCTCGCGCTGGTGGCGGGTTGCCGTGTAGCCATCGGCCTCGGCGGCGAACTCGGCCTGCTGGAGCTCGGAATAGGCGGCCATGCCGCGATCGCGGTAGCCGCGCGCCAGCTCGAACATGCCGTGGTTGAGGCTGTGGAAGCCCGCGAGGGTGACGAACTGGAATTTGTATCCCATCGCGCCCAGCTCGCGCTGGAACTTCGCGATCGTATCGCGGTCGAGATTCTTCTCCCAATTGAAGCTCGGCGAGCAGTTGTACGCGAGGAGCTTGCCGGGATGCTCGGCGTGGATCGCCTCGGCGAACCGTCGCGCGTCGCCGAGATCGGGGTGCGAGGTCTCCCACCAGAGCAGATCGGCATGACTCGCGAAGGCGAGGCCGCGCTTGATGCAGTGATCGACGCCGGTGCCGTCCTTCAGGCGGAAGAAGCCTTCGGGCGTGCGCTCGCCGGTGAGGAACTCGCGGTCGCGCGGATCGACATCCGAGGTGATGAGACGCGCGCTTTCGGCGTCGGTGCGGGCGATGACGAGCGTCGGGACGCCGCAGACGTCCGCAGCGAGGCGCGCCGCGTCGAGGTTGCGGATGTGCGCTTGCGTCGGGATCAGCACCTTGCCGCCGAGATGGCCGCACTTCTTCTCGGACGCGAGTTGGTCCTCGTAATGCACCCCCGCGGCGCCCGCGGCGATATAGGCCTTCATGATCTCGAAGCAGTTGAGCGGCCCGCCGAAACCGGCCTCGGCATCGGCGACGATCGGCGCGAACCAGTCGCGCCTGGCCCCACCTTCCATATGCTCGATCTGGTCGGCGCGCTGGAGCGTGGCGTTGATCCGCCGCGCTAGCTCGGGGCCGGCATTGGCGGGATAGAGCGACTGATCGGGGTACATCTGCCCCGCCGTGTTGGCGTCGGCGGCGACCTGCCAGCCCGAGAGATAGATCGCCTTCAGCCCGGCGCGGACCATCTGCATCGCCTGGTTGCCCGAAAGCGCGCCGAGCGCGTTCACATAATCCTCGCCATGGAGCAGCTCCCAGAGCTTGAGCGCGCCGCGGCGGGCGAGGCTGTGCTCGATCGGCAGCGAGCCGCGCAGCCGGGCGACGTCCTCGGGCGCATAGGCGCGCTCGATGCCGACAAAGCGGCCGGCGGGGGCGGGAATCAGGTCCTCGAAGCTGGTCGGCATCTGTGAATTCCTTGACTGAGTGCGCGGCGACTACGCGAAAGTTCAGCAAAGGTTAGGCCAAAACCGCCTTTTCGGGGGTCCGGCTGTGGTCCTCCTTTGCTTCGGAGTGGAAATGTTGTAAATTATTTTACAAGACCGGCGGGAGCGGAGATGGCCGAGCGGAAGGTGCTGGCGGGGCATGCGCTGCGGCGGCTGCGGCGCGAGCTGGGGCTGACCCAGGCGGCGATGGCAGAAGCGCTCGGCGTCTCGCCGAGCTATCTCAATCTGGTCGAGCGCAACCAGCGGCCGGTATCGGCGGCGCTGCTGCTGCGGCTCGCCGAAGTCTATGACTTCGATCCGCGCAGGCTCGTGGCGGGAGAGCCGGGCGGCGGCGCGGAGGCGCTGCGGCGGCGGCTCGCCGATCCGATCTTCGCCGATCTGGAGATCGACCGCGGCGAAGTGGTCGAATGGATGACCGCGGCGCCCGGCGGGGTCGAGGCGTTCGCGCG
>JAEWCK010000373.1 GCA_023390675.1 Pseudomonadota bacterium | reverse complement strand
GGTGTGGACAGGTCGAGCGCCGAGGCGTCGACGCGGATCGAGCGGACTTCGCGATCGCGCCAGTCCTGCGCGCTCGCCAGGCCGGGCATCGCCGCCGCCAGCACGAATCCCATGGAAACGAGCATCTTCCGCATCGCCATTTCCTCCCTGCCACGCCGGGCGCGCATAGCCGCAGCGCATGATCCACCCTTCAACGCACATTTCCCCGCTTCGTTGCGGGCGCGTAAGGGCCCGCCGCTTCGAGGGTCGCGCCACGAAACGCTTGGGAGATTCTGGATGTTCGGAAGCAAATGGAGACTGCTCGCGGCCGTAGCCGCGGCGAGCGTCGCCGGCGCTGGCGCGGTGATCGCGCAGACCGGCGAGACCGCGCCCGAGGCGCGTTACTATATGGACGTCGGCACCACTGCCGGAATGATGGGCCAGGGCGACAGCCACCAGCTGCTGCTGCGGCTCGGCTCGCGGCTGGCCGCCACGGGCGGCGCGCCCAAGGCCGATCATTTCATGCCCGCGGGCGCGAAGCTGGGCGCTTCGGTGCCGCTCGTTTCGCCCGAGCCCGCCAAGGCGACTCAGGGGCCCACCGATCCGCAAAGCTATGGCGGGTGGGAGCGTCCCAAGGGCCGCCTGCTGCTCTATTGGGGCTGCGGCGCGCATGCGGGCCCCGGCCAGCCGGTGGTGATCGACTTCGCCAAGGTGGCCAAGGGCCAGATGCCGCCCAACCTCTTTTCGACCAAGGTGAGCCAGGACATGGGCCCGCAGCCCGGCGCGAGCCGCACCTATGGCGACTGGCCCAATGCGAAGGACGGCAAGACCGTCAGTGCCAGCGCGTCGCTGATCGGGCAGCATCGCGTAGCGGGCAATTACAGCCCCGAAATGGCGTTCAACCTCGACCAGGACTTCATGGCCGCGATGCGCATCCGCCAGACGCCCGGCGCCGACGGATCGACCGGGCTCAGCTGGAACGGCCTGACCAACGCCACGGGCTATTACGCCTGGGCGATGGGCGGCAAGGACATGGGCAAGGACGGCAGCGACATGGTCTGGTGGGCCTCGTCGGCGACGCAGGATTTCGGCGGCGGGCTGTGGGACTGGCTCTCGCCCGCGACCGTGGGCCGGCTCGTCGGGCAGAAGGTGGTGATGCCGCCCGCCCAGACGAGCTGCACCGTGCCAGCGGAGGTCCGCCAGGCCGCGGGTCAGACGATGATCGGCTATCTCTACGCCTATGGCCCGGAGGCGAACTTCGCGTTCCCCGAGCGGCCCAGGGATCCCAAGGTCGCCTGGCACCCCAAATGGACCGCCAAGGTGCGCTATCGCTCGATGGCGATGATGATGCTCGGCATGCCCGACATGGGCGACATGGGCGACATGATGTCGGGGCGGAACAAGCGCGGCGAGCAGAACGAGGGCGACCAGCCGCAGCCCAAGCCGTGCAAGCCCAAATTGGGCGGGCTGCTGCGCAGCGCGCTCGGCAAGAAGGCCTGCTGAACCGCGCCCTTCAAGTGGCGGAAGCGTAACGGAGATCGCGGGTCCCGGCCCGCGATCTTTACCAGATATTCGTCATGTCGGCCCTAGTTTGGGGCCATGCTCTCCCGGCTGATCGCGGTGCTCGGCGCCCTGCTCGCTTTGCTGGCGCTCGCCGCGCCCGCGCGCGCACAGGCCGTGGCGGGCAAGCCGCTCCAGGTGTGCGTGCTGCGCGACACCGGCGGGATGAACCCGGCCGAGCTGATCCGGCATCCCGAGCGCTTCGACTGCACGAGCCAGCAGCACATGCTCGGCGCCGGCGATTTCTGGGCGATCTCGAGCGACATCGGCGAGCGTTCGCGCTCGCGCACGCCGCTTTCGGTGCGGATCGCCAGCCTGTGGCAGGACGGGCTGGAGCTGTTCACGCTCTATGGCGACGGCCGCGTCGCGCGGCTGGGCACCGATGCGCGCGGCGTGACGCCGTACATCCAGCTGGGCGCGATCGTCGAGATGCCGCTGCCGCGCTATCGCAGCGAAGTCGTGCGGGTGATGTGGCATGTCGAGAACGCCGCGAACATGCGCGGCATCGTCGCCGGCGCGCGGCTGGCGACGCAGGACCAGAGCGTCCGCGCCAATCTGGGGCTGGCGGCGATCTATGCGGGGTTTGCCGGGCTGTGCATCGCGCTGATCATCTACAATCTCGCGCTCTGGGGCGCGCTCCGGCACCGCTTCCAGCTTTATTATTGCGCGATGGTGGCGGGGCTGCTCGGCTATACGTTCACCTCGTCGGGGGCGCTCGCCTGGGTCTTTCCCGAGATCGTCAACAACGACCGGCTGCGGATCAACTATCTGCTGCTCGGCGCGACGGGCTGCGCGGCGCTGGTGTTCGCGCGCAGCTTCTTCGAGCCGCGCGTCTTCGCCGGATGGCTGGGCCGCTATATCGGCGTGCTTGCGGGCGCATTGCTCGGCGCGGGAGTGATGTTCTTCCTCACCGCGCCCTTCGCGGTGCACGTGGCCGACACGGTGTTCACCGTCATCTTCCTGTGCCTCGTCTCGGTGGTGGTGCCGACCCTTTGGCGCGCGTGGCGGGTGCGCTCCAACTATCTGTGGCTGTTCGCGGTGGGCTGGGGCGCGCCGATCCTGACTGCGCTGCTGCGCACGCTCGCCAATTTCCACATCGTGCCGTGGAGCTTCTGGCTCGACAATTCGACGATCCTCTCGATGATGATCGAGGCGCTGATGTCGTCGCTGGCGATCGCCTATCGGATCAAGCTGCTGAGCAAGGAGCGCGACGAGGCGGTGGCGAGCGAAGTGATGGCGCGGCGGCTGGCGGACACCGATCCGCTGACCGGGCTGCTCAACCGGCGCGCGTTCCTGTCACAGGCGATCGGGCGGCCGGGGCCGCAACAGCTGCTGATCGCCGACCTCGACCATTTCAAGCGCGTCAACGAGACGCTGGGGCATGACGGCGGCGACGAAGTGCTGCGGCTGTTCGCGCGGATGCTCAGGACCAACGTTCCCGTCGGCGCGCTGATCGCGCGGATGGGGGGCGAGGAATTCGCGATTCTCACCGATCTGGCGGCGCCGATCGACCCCGAGACCTTGCTCGCGCGGCTGCGCGCGACGCGAATGCCGTTCGACTTGAAGGTCACGGCGAGCATCGGCGCGTGCAGCGGGCCGCTCACCACCGACCTCGACTGGAAGGCGCTGTATCGCGGCGCCGACAGCGCGCTGTTCGAGGCCAAATCGGCGGGGCGCGACCGATCGCGCCAGCTGACGCGCGAAGCCGCCTGAAGGCGTTGCTCCGCGCGAAGCCCGCGCCTATGCTGGCGGCATGGGCAGGCGCGGGCGCAACATCCTGATCGGCGGAGCGGGCGCGCTGGCGCTGATCGCGCTCGCCTCCCCGCATCGCCGCGCCGATTTCGAGCTGCAGATGCACCGCGCCGGCGACACTGCGCCCGAGCGCGTGCAGGCGGTGGTCGATCTCGGGCTGGTCGCGGTCTCGGTGATCGTCACCTGGAGCAAGCGGCTCGGCTATTGATCCGCGCGTGACCGATCCCGAGCAGATCTGGCGCACCGCCTATCGCCATCCCGGCGCATGGGATTCGGAGTTTCCGCCGCAATCGATGGTCGCGTTGTTCGACGCGAGCGCGACGGCGCACCCGGACGCGCCGCTGCTCGACTTCCTCGGGCGGCGCTACAGCTATGGCGAGACGCTCGATGGCGCCAACCGCGTCGCGGCGGGGCTCGCGGCGCTGGGCTATGGCAAGGGCGACCGGATCGGTCTCTTCCTGCCCAATGTGCCGCATTATGTCGCGGCCTATTACGGCGTGCTCAAGCTGGGCGCGACGGTCGTCAATTTCTCCCCGCTCTACACGGTGGAAGAGCTGGCGGCGCAAGTCGCGGATTCGGGGACGAAGCTGCTCTTCACGCTGTCGGCGGCGGCGCTGCTGCCGACTGCGCTCGCGGTGCTCGACCGGAGCGGGCTCGAGCGGCTGGTGGTGGGATCGGTGGCGGGCGCGCTGCCGCCGGCCAAGTCGCTCTTCTACCGGCTGTTCCGCGGCGCCGAAGTGGCGAAGCGGCCCGACGACGCGCGCATCCTCGCCTTCTCGAAGCTGATCGCCAATGACGGCGGCTTCGACGCGCCCGCGATCGATCCCGCCAACGACCTCGCGCTGATCCAGTATACCGGGGGCACTACGGGCACGCCCAAAGGCGCGATGCTCAGCCACCAGAACCTCTCGGCCAATGCGCGGCAAGTGGCGCGGCTCGACCCGGAGATCGGCACGGTCGAGGACAAGGTGCTCGGCGTGCTCCCCTTCTTCCACGTCTTCGCCAATACCTGCGTGCTCAACCGCACGGTGGTGACCGGCGGCGAGATCGTGATGCTGCCGCGCTTCAACGCAAAGCAGGCGCTCGCCGAATTGCGCCGCACCCGGCCGCGCGCGATGCCCGGCGTGCCGACCATGTACCAGGCGCTGCTCGATGCGCCGGGGATGAAGCCGTCCGACTTCTCGAGCTTGCGCTTCTGCATCTCGGGCGGCGCGCCGCTGCCGGCGCAGCTCAAGGAGGATTGGGAGCGCATCACCGGCGCGCGGGTGATCGAAGGCTATGGCCTGTCCGAAAGCTCGGGGGTGGTGTCGACCAATCCCTATCAGGGGCTCAACAAGCCCGGCACGATCGGCCAGCCGATCCAGGGCACGCGCGTGCGCCTGGTCGACAAGGAGGATCCCACGCGGCCGCCGCCCGAAGGCGAGCCAGGCGAGATCGTCGTCTCGGGGCCGCAGATCATGCGTGGATATTGGAACCGGCCCGATGCCGACGCGAAGGTGTTCGTCGACGACCACTGGCTCAGGACCGGCGATGTCGGGACGATCGACGCGGACGGCTATATCCGCATCGTCGACCGGCTGAAGGACATGATCGCCGTCGGCGGGTTCAAGGTGTTCCCGAGCCAGATCGAGGCGGTGCTCTACACGCATCCCGCGGTGAAGGAGGCGCTGGTGCTCGGGCTGCCCGACGCCTATCACGGTGAACTTCCGCACGCCTACGTGACACTGAGCGAGGGCGCGGAGGTTACGGACGACGAGCTGATGCTGTGGCTCAATGCCAGGATCGGAAAGCACGAGCGTGTCGCCGGAGTGGTTGTGCGGGAGAGCCTGCCCAAGACGATGATCGGCAAGCTGAGCCGCAAGGATTTGCGCGCGGAGGTGGAAGCCGGGGGCTGAGATGAGGAGTGCATGATGTTCGGGGTACGTGTCGTTCTGCCGCCCGCCGCGCTCGCGCTCACCGCCGCCGCCCCGCCCCCGCAACGCATCGACGTCGCGCTTTCCAATTTCAAGTTCACTCCGAACACGATCGCGCTCCGCCACGGCCAGTCCTATCTGCTTCATCTCACCAGCAGCGGAGGCCACAGCTTCTCGGCCAAGGCCTTCTTCGCGGCGGCGACGCTGACGCCCGCCGACCGCGCCAGGGTGAACGACGGCAAGGTCGAGCTCGAGGACGGCGACAGCGTCGACCTGCGTTTCGTCGCGCCCGCGCCGGGCAGCTATCCGATCAAATGCACGCATTTCTTGCACGCCGGCTTTGGAATGACGGGCAAGTTCATCGTCAGCTGATCGCGGCCGAGACGCAATTGTCCAAAGTGGAGGCGGCCATTGTGCCAAGTCGCCGGAATGACGCCGATCCCGCTTGACGTTCAAGCCTTTGAATGTTTCGCTGCCGGTCTGCCCGAACATGGGCGACGGGGGGACGAATCATGCAAGGACGAGCCTATTCGCGCGTGCCCGGGCTGCGGGCATTAGCCGCGCTTTCGCTCCTGCCGCTGGCGGGCGCCTGCGCCTCGCTCGACGGACAGGCGAAGCCGGTGCTTGAGGTTGCCGCCGTCACCGCCGTCGCAGCCAAATATCCGCCAGCGACGGCGCTTGCGACATTCTACGGCAGGCGCAACGACGAAGCCGCCCAGCGCGCATGGCGCGACGAAGTGATCGGCGCGTATCTGGCCGCCGCGGACCTGCGCTATCTGGAATTCCGCCGCGATCTTTCGCGCCAGATGAAGGGCAGCGGTCTGGGGCTCGATATCGCGGTGCTCGGACTCACCGGCGGCGCATCGCTCGCGGCCGGCAAGACCGCCAACGCGCTCTCAGCCATTGCTGCAGGATTCGCTGGAACGCGCGCCACCCTTTCCAAGGAATTGTGGTTCGACAAGACGCTGCCTGCGCTGGTGGCGGCGATGGACGCGCAGCGGACGCAGGTCCGCGTGCAGATCCTGACACGGATGCAGGCGTCGCCCGCTGCCTATTCGCTCGCCGAGGCCTTCGCCGACATCGCGCGCTATCAGGAAGCGGCGACGCTGGATTCGGCGATCGAGCTGGTGACAGCCGCTGCGAGCGAGAAATCGGTGCAGGCCGATGCGCGCTATGCGAGCGTCGTGCTCAGCTATTCGGGCGCGCCGCCGGCCGGCTCGCCCCAGACCAAGGCCGATCTCAAGCTGAAGCTGGAGGGCGTGACGACGCCGGGCAAGCTCACGGAGATCGCCAAGGCCCTGAACATCACCCTGCCCGCCGGCGCGACCGATCAGGACGCATTGCGGCTGATCAAGCTCAAGATCGCCAACGCCGCCACGCTCCAGGATCTCGACACCATCACCGATACGGTCAACGCCAGTCTGGGAGGCAATTGAAATGGCCAGCGATCCCGACAATTGCATCGTCAACGGCGAGGACATGATCTGCGGGGCGCTCAGGACGCTCGTTCTCGCGGACCTGCAGCTCTGGGTGAACGACAAGGAAGCGATCTGGGGCCCGATCAGCGACATCGGCCATACCGCCGAGGGCACCGCCGCGACCTTCCACGCCCAGAACGGCGCGGTGACGCCTTCCGAGCTGCGCGTGATCAACGAGGGCCAGCAGATCGAGGTGGAAAGCAAGACCGAGCGGTGCCGCGGTCGGGCTTTCGTGGCGGGGCAGCTGCAATGGGTCGCGGCGTTCGGCTGAGGCTTTCGCCGGCCCGACGCCTTTCATCCGGCGGGCTGCGTCAGTCGCCGGTCTTGACCGCGGCGCCGTACATCACGGCCTTCAGGTTCATGAACTCGTGCATCCCCCACGGGCCGAGTTCGCGGCCGTGGCCCGATAGCTTGATGCCGCCGAAGGGCGCTTCCGGGGTGGATGAGAGCAACGAGTTGACGGCGGTCATTCCGGCCTGGATGTCGCGGGCGAAGCGTTCGATCTCGGCGTCGTCATTGGTCCACACCGACGAGCCGAGGCCGTAGGGCACGTCGTTGGCGAGCGCGATCGCCTCGTCGATGTCCTTCGCGCGGTAGACCGCGGCGACGGGGCCGAAAATCTCCTCCTTCGCGACGTCGGCCTCGGGATCTAGCCCGGTGAGCACGCCGGGCGTCATCCACGCGCCCTCGCGCTCGATCTTCTCGGCGCCGAAGCGCAGCTCCGCGCCCGCGGCTCTCGCGCGCTCGACCTGCTCCAGCACCGTATCGCGCTGCTGGACGCTGGAGAGCGGACCCATGCCCGTCCCCTTCTCCATCGGATCGCCGATCTTCACGGCCTTCATCCCCGCCTCGAACCTTTCGAGGAACGCGTCGTACACTTGCGTGTGGACGATCATCCGCTTGGCGCAGATGCAGCTCTGCCCGGCATTCTGGATGCGCGCGGTCACTGCGGTCTTCGCCGCCTTGTCGAGATCGGCCGAGGGCATCACGATCAACGGGTCCGATCCGCCGAGCTCGAGCACCACTTTCTTGAGCGCGCGCCCTGCGGCCTGCGCGACCTTGGCCCCTGCGCCTTCGCTGCCGGTGAGCGTCACCGCGACGACGCGCCGATCGGCGATGATGTCCGAGACCTTGTCCGATTTGATCGCGAGGTTCTGGAACAGCCCGTCGGGCGCGCCCGCCGCCTGCGCGAGCTGCTGCATCAGCGCGGCGCAGCCCTGCACGCTGGAGGCGTGCTTCAGCAGCGCGACATTGCCCGCCATGATCGTCGGCGCGAGGAAGCGGACGACCTGCCAATAGGGGAAGTTCCACGGCATCACTGCGAGCACCGGCCCCATCGGCAGCCAGCGCGCGACCGCACGGCCACCGCTCGCGGTCCTCACTTCGGTCGGCTCCAGATAGGACGGGCCGTGCTCGGCATAATGGCGGAAGCCGAGGATGCATTTCTCGACCTCGGCGAGCGCGCCCGCGATCGTCTTGCCCATTTCCTTGACCGCAGTCTCGGCGAGATGCTGCTTGTCGGCTTCCCAGGCGTCGGCGATCGCGCGCAGCAGCGCGGTGCGCTGCTCGATCGGCGAATTGCGCCACGCGGCGAAGGCAGTCTCGGCGCGGGCGAGCGCGGTCTCGATGCCGTCGGCGTCGAGCTCCTCATGGCTGGCCACGGTCTCGCCGGTCGCGGGATTGATGCTGGTGAACATGAAGAGCCTCCTGATCGCGCGTCCCCAACATGTGGCGCGCCTCGCCGGTTGCAATCCCTGCCCGCCCTGCCGCATAGCGAAACCATGGCAGACGAAGCGGATATTTCGGGGCTCTCGTTCGAGGACGCGCTGAAGGAGCTCGAGCGGATCGTGTCGCGGCTCGAAAGCGGCGAGGCGCAGCTCCAGGAGGCGATCGACCTCTATGAGCGCGGCGACCGGCTGCGCAAGCAATGCGCCGCGCGGCTCGATGCGGCGCAGGCGCGGATCGAGGCGATCCGCGTCGACGCCGAAGGCCGCCCGACGGGCACCACGCCTTTCGCCGCCGGCTGATAGCCATGGCGAAAGCCAGCCTCGCGCTCGAAGCGGCGCTCAGGCAGGTCTCGGCCGAGATGGACCGGCAGTTCGACCTGCTGCTGGCGATCCCCGACGATCCGCGCGAGGGGCTGTACCGCGCGATGCGCCATGCCGCGATCGGCGGCGGCAAAAGGCTGCGGCCGCTGCTCGTCTTCGCCACCGCGCAACTGTTCGGCGTGGACAAATCGTGCATGGCGCGCGTCGCGCTCGCGATCGAATGCATCCATGTCTATTCGCTGGTGCATGACGATCTGCCGGCGATGGACGACGACGACGTCCGCCGCGGCAAGCCCACCGTCCACCGGCAGTTCGACGAGGCGACCGCGATCCTCGCGGGCGATTGCCTGCACGCCCTCGCCTTCGAAGTGCTCGCGCAGGAGACGACGCACCCCGATCCCTTCGTGCGGATCGAGCTGACCGGCGAGTTGGCGCGCGCGGCCGGTCCGGCCGGCATGGCGGGCGGGCAGATGATGGATCTCGAGGCCGAGAAAGCGAGCTTCGACTTGCCCACGGTCACGCGGCTGCAGGCGATGAAGACCGGCGCGCTGATCGGCTGCGCAGTGGAGAGCGGCGCGATCCTCGGCCGCGTCGCGCCCGAGGGGCGCACGGGGCTTCGCGGCTATGCCCGCGACCTGGGGCTCGCCTTCCAGATCGCCGACGACATCCTCGACGCCGAGGGCGACGAAGTGCTGGCGGGCAAGAAGCTGCGCAAGGACAGCGCGCGCGGCAAGGAGACGTTCCTGACGCTGCTCGGTCTCGACCGCGCGCGCGAGCAGGCGCGGCTGCTCGTCGAACAGGCGGTCGACCATCTCAAATCCTGGGGGCCCGAAGCCGACCTGCTCCGCGACATCGCCCGTTATGTGCTAGAGCGCGATCGCTAGGGGAGAGCGACACATGACCACCCGCACCGGCGTCTATCCCGGCACCTTCGATCCGGTCACGCTCGGCCATATGGACATCATCCGGCGCGGCGCGAAGCTGGTCGACCGGCTGGTGATCGGCGTCACCACCAATCCGAGCAAGAATCCGATGTTCACGGTCGAGGAGCGGATGGACATGGTCCGCCGCGAGACCGCGGGGATCGCGGGCGAGATCCATGTCGTGAGCTTCGATTCGCTGCTGATGGACTTCGCCGAGCGCGAAGGCGCGCATGTGATCGTGCGGGGGCTGCGCGCCGTCGCCGACTTCGAATACGAATATCAGATGGCGGGGATGAACCAGCAGTTGAACGACCGGATCGAGACGGTCTTCCTGATGGCCGACGTCTCGCTCCAGCCGATCGCGAGCCGGCTGGTCAAGGAGATCGCCTTGTTCGGCGGGGACATCCACAAGTTCGTGACGCCCGCGGTCGAGCGCGACGTGACAGCGCGCGTTCAGGCGCTTGGCCGCAAAGGCAGTGGTTGACGGGCTCCGATTGCTCTAGAGCGATCGCCGAAAAGGATTGAGTGGGGATCTGCATGCGTTTCGTTACTGCCTTGGCCGCACTGGCCGCGTTGATCGTCGCCACGCCGGCGCTCGCCCAGAAACAGAAGCCCGAAGTGATGCCGCTGTTCGGCGTCGCCGCCGATCACCCCAAGAACGACGTGCCGATGGTGGTGCCCGCCGATCCCGAGAACACGTGGGTGCTCGACCTCTCGACCGGCGGCCGCGTGCTGATCCGGATGCGCCCCGACGCCGCGCCCAAGATGGTCGAGCGCGTCAAGACGCTGACTCGCAACCATTTCTACGACGGGCTCACCTTCCACCGCGTGATCGACGAGCCGTACAACATGGCGCAGGGCGGCGATCCCAAGGGCGACGGATCGGGCGAATCGGACATGCCCGACGTTCCGGCCGAGTTCAGCAACCTGCCGCACGTGCGCGGCACCGTCTCGGCGGCGCGCCTCGGCGCGCCCGAGAATGCGACGCCCGAGCAGATCAAGACCGCCGAGGACAGCGCCAACAGCCAGTTCTTCATCATGTTCGCGCCGCGACTCGGCTTCGATCACGATTATACCGTGTTCGGGCGCGTGATCTCGGGAATGGAGTGGGTCGACAAGATCGAGCGCGGTGAGCCGCCGGCGAACCCGACACGGATCGTCCACGCCTGGATCCAGTCGGATAACCCGCCGCCCTACGCGAACGCGCCGGCGCCCGCGGCTCCCGCCGCGCCGCTGCTGGTGCCCGAGACCAAGCCCGGCAACTGAGGCGGGCGCGGCGTGCGCGTCGACGATTTCGACTTCGAGCTGCCGAACGAGCGGATCGCGCTGCGTCCCGCGAGCCCACGCGATTCGGCGCGGCTGCTTGTCCTCGACGGCGCGGCGACGCGCGACCTGCATGTCGGCGACTTGCCCGGCCAGCTGCGCGCGGGCGACTGCCTGGTGTTCAACGACACGCGCGTGATCCCGGCGCAGCTGGAAGGCAGGCGCGGGGACGCGAGCATCGGCGCGACGCTCCACAAGCGCGAGGGGCCGCGGCGCTGGCGGGCGTTCGTCCGCAACGCCAAAAGGCTGCGCGAAGGCGACGCGATCGATTTCGGTGCGGGTGTGACGGCAATCGCGTCGGACCGCGCGGAGGACGGCAGCTTCGCGCTCGATTTCGCCGGGGACGAGCCGGTCGAGCTGCTGCTCGAGCGCGCCGGGCGGATGCCGCTGCCGCCCTATATCGCCTCGAAGCGCGAAACCGACGCGCGCGACGCCGAGGATTACCAGACGATGTTCGCCGCCGAGCCCGGCGCAGTCGCCGCGCCCACCGCGGCGCTCCACTTCACGCCCGGGCTGATGGATGCGCTCGCCGCGGCCGGGATCGGGCACGAGACGCTGACGCTCCATGTCGGCGCGGGCACCTTCCTGCCGGTCAAGGCCGAGGACACCGACGACCACCGGATGCACGCCGAATGGGGCCGGATCGACGCCGCCACCGCCGACCGCCTCAACGCCGTGCGCGCAGGCGGCGGGCGCGTGATCGCGGTGGGCACCACCAGCCTGCGCCTGATCGAGAGCGCGTGCGGCGAAGACGGCATCATCCGTCCGTTCGAAGGCGATACCGCGATCTTCATCACACCGGGCTATCGCTTCAAAGTGATCGACGGGCTGATCACCAACTTCCACTTGCCCCGTTCCACGCTGTTCATGCTGGTATCGGCGCTGATGGGGCTGGAGCGGATGCAGGCGGCGTATCGCCATGCGGTGGACACAAACTACCGCTTCTACAGCTATGGCGACGCCAGCCTGTTGCTGCCCTGAGTCGGAGAGTGTCGATGCGCCTGTTGTTCCTGCTCGCGATGCTCGTCGCCACGCCCGCACTCGCGCAGGAGCGGACGCGGATTCCCGCACCGCCCGCCAACGATTACTCGCCGATCGGCCAGTCGACCCGGGCCCAGCCGCCAGCGACGGTGATCGTCGAGCCGGTGGCGATGATGATCGCGGCGTTCGATTCCGACGGCGACGGCCGGGTGACGCGCGCCGAGTTCGACGCGGGGCTCAAGCGCAGCTTCGATGCGATCGATACCGGACATACGCGCGCGCTCGGCTATATCGCCTTTTCGGACTGGGCCGAGCGCTGGATGGGCGACCGCAACACGCTCCCCAGCCCGTTCGAGACCGACCGCGACGGCGACAGCAAGATCAGCTTCGAGGAGCTCGCCGACCGCTTCAACCTGCTCTTCGTGCGCTTCGATGCCGACAAGGACGGCGTGATCGTGCGCAAGGAGCTGGTCGAGATCCGGCCGCAGATGCAGTTCGGCCTCGGGCGCCGCGGCAAGGGCAAGAACAAGCGCCGCGATTGATGCCCCGTCATCGATGATGTCCTAGCATCTCATGCCCGGGCACGGCTAAGAGCTTGGCGATGGCCGCGCATCACGACCACCACGACCATGGCCCTGCCGATTTCGGCCGCGCCTTCGCCCTGGGCACGGCGCTCAATCTCGCTTTCGTGCTGATCGAGGGCGCCGCGGGCGTGCTCGCCGATTCGGTCGCGCTGCTCGCCGATGCCGGACACAATCTCTCCGACGTGCTCGGGCTGCTGATCGCCTGGGGCGGCGCCGAGCTCGCCAAGCGCGCGCCCTCCAAACGTTTCACCTATGGCCTGCGCGGTTCCTCGATTCTCGCCGCGCTCGCCAATGCGGTGCTGTTGTTCGTCGCGGTGGGCGCGATCCTGCTCGAGGCCGTGCAGCGGCTCGCCATGCCCGCCAACGTGCCGGGCGCGACGGTGATGCTCGTCGCGGGGGCGGGAATCGTCGTCAACCTCGCCACCGCCCTGCTCTTCGCACGCGGGCGCAAGGGCGACATCAACGTGCGCGGCGCATTCCTCCACATGGCGGCGGACGCCGCGGTCTCGGCCGGCGTGGTGGTCGGCGGGGCGCTGATCCTGCTCACCGGCGCGGCGTGGATCGACCCGGTGGTGAGCCTCGTCATCGTCGCAGTGATCCTGTGGGGGAGCTGGGGCCTGTTCGCCGAATCGCTGACGATGCTGCTCCAGGCGGTGCCCGACGGGATCGACGCCGAGGCAGTCGAGCGCGCGCTGGCCGGACTGCCCGGGGTCACGCGCGTCCACGACCTTCATATCTGGCCGATGAGCACCACCGAGGCCGCGCTCACGGCGCATCTGGTGATGCCGGGCGGCCATCCCGGCGACGCTTTCCTGGGCGATTTGCAGCACCGGCTGGCGCATGACTTCCGGATCGACCATACGACGGTCCAGATCGAGCTTGGCGACGGAGCGGAATGCCGGATGCACGGGAACGGACATGCGCATGGCTGAAACCGCGCCGATCCAGCTCGTCATCTTCGATTTCGACGGCACGCTGAGCGACAGCGGCGACTGGTTCATCTCGGTCGTCGACCAGCTGGCGCGCAAGTTCAAGTTCCGCACCGTGGCGGCGGACGAAGTCGACATGCTGCGCCACAAGAGCTCGCGCGAAGTGATCGAGTTCCTCGGCATCCCCAAATGGAAGCTGCCGCTGATCGCACGCTACGTCCGCCGGCTGGTGGGGCGCAACGCGCACGAGATCGAGCTTTTCCCGGGCACGCCCGACCTGCTCGTCCGGCTGGCGAATACCGGCGTGAGAATCGCGCTGGTGACGTCCAATTCCGAAGCCAATGCGCGCAAGATCCTGGGGCCGGAAAATGCCGCGAAGATCGATTTCTTCGCCTGCGGCTCCTCGCTGTTCGGCAAGGCGCCCAAGTTCCGCCGCGTGCTCAAGAAGATGGGCGTTCCCGCAGCCCGGACGCTGTCGATCGGCGACGAGACCCGCGACGTCGATGCCGCGCGCGAAGTCGGCATGCAGGCGGGATCGGTGCTGTGGGGCTATGCCGCCGAGGATCTGCTCGCGGCGATGAAGCCCGACGTGATGTTCCGCACGCCGCAGGACATATTGGATTACGTCGCGGCGCATCGCGCCTAGCCGGAACTTCAGCGAAGTTCAGGCCAAGAGCCCTTTCGTTCACCCCTAATAGTTGACATCGTCAAGTTTATGGCGAAAATATTCGGCATGGATCAGTCGAACATGACCGCCGCTGTCGAGAGCTTCCGCGCCTTCAGCCGCATCCATACGCGCGTCGCGGGGGTGCTTTCGCCGCGCTACATGGGCTCGGAGATGAGCCTGGTCGAGGCGCGGCTGCTCTACGAGATCGCGACGCGCGAGAGCGTGCTCGCCTCCGAGTTGCAGGCGCTGCTCGGGCTCGACGCGGGCTATGCGAGCCGGCTGCTGCGCCGCTTCGAGGAGCGCGGCTGGATCGTGCGCGGGCGCGGGCCCGATGCGCGGCAGCGGCCGATCACGACGACTGCGGCGGGGCGCGCGACCTTCGAGGCGCTCGACCGCGCGACGCATGCCGAGACCGCGCGCGTGCTCGAGCCGCTGGGCGATGCGGGGCGCGCGGCGCTCGCCGATTCGCTGCGGACGGCGCGGGTGTTGCTCGGCGGCGAGGCGCTCCCCTGGACGATCCGCACCTTCCGGCCCGGCGACATGGGGATGATCGCGGCGCGGCAGGCGATCCTCTACGAAGCCGGATATGGCTGGGGGCGGCCGATGGAAGTGCTGCTCGGCGACGTCGTCACCGGCTTCCTGCGCGACTTCAAGCCGGGGCGCGAGCAATGCTGGGTCGCCGAGCGCGGCGGGCGGATGCTGGGATCGGTGTTCCTCGTCGATGCCGGCGACGGGGTTGCGCAGCTACGGCTGCTCTATGTCGAGGCCGAGGCGCGCGGGCTGGGGATCGGGCGCGCGCTGGTCGACGAATGCGTGCGGTTCGCGCGCGCGACCGGCTATGCGAAGGTGACGCTGTGGACGCACACGGTGCTTACGTCCGCGCGGAAAATCTACGCGGCGGCGGGGTTCCGCATCACCGACACCAGCGTGCACGATTCGTTCGGCAAGCCCGAACAGGGCGAGACCTGGGAGCTCGACCTCAGCCGAGATGGACCGCCAGCCACACCGTAGCGCGGTCCTTCGCGGTCCAGGCGACCCAATGCCTGCGGCCCTTCTCGATGAGGAGGTGATCGCCGGGTCCTAGCTCGACTACGTCCGACTCCTCGATGCGGAGCCCTGCCGCGCCCTCGAGCAGCAGCACCCATTCGTCATGGTCCTGCACCATCGGCGCGTCGTCGGGCGTCGACTGCCCGCGCGAGACGATGCGCTCGATGCGCACGCCGGGACGCTTCATCAGCTCGGTAAAGGCTTCGGCGCGCTTCGCGGCGGGGAGCTTTTCGAGGAGGTTCTCGGGCTTGAACTTGAAGCGGGGCCTGGGTTTCGGCTTGGGCTCCGGCTTTGGTTTGGGCCGGGGACGCGCCTTTGCCGAGCCCGCGGACTTGCTCCACGCATTGCTCGTCGCGCCGCGCAGATAGTCCTCGATCTCATCCGGACTCGCCGTGAGCGCGTCCTTGTCGATCCCGAACACGGGCTTTCCGTCAGCATCCTTCAGCCCGTATTTGCCGAAGTCCCCGCCCTTCTTGCGCCGGCGCGACGCGACGAGCTTGAGGCCGCGGTTCGCCGCCATTTCGCGGAGGTGGTCGGTGGTTTCGTTGGGCATCCAAGCTCCTCCCCGGAACGGGGA
>JAEWCK010000306.1 GCA_023390675.1 Pseudomonadota bacterium | reverse complement strand
GGTGTGGATCAGGCTCGGCGAGCGCGCGCAGGGCCGGCGCCTGATCCACGAGGCCGCGGCGCTCGATGCCGACATCCAGCGGGCGATCGCCGCCTCGACGCTGACCGTCGACGGCGACACCAGCTTCCCGACGATCGCCGGGGCGAAGGAGCCGTTTCACATCGCCCTCAAGCGCGACCGCTCGGACCCGCAATGGCGCAGCTATCGCTCGTGGATGGAGATGCTCCATTCGGGCAATCTCACCGCCGATCAGGTCGCAAGCATCGCCGATTATCGCGCGCGTCATTTCGACACCGTGCTCGGGCTGCCGATGGCCTATGGCCTCCATACCGGCGAGAGCGCGGGGTTCCTCAGCTACGGCCACGGCTACGGCCTGATCCAGATCGACCGCATCCGCGAGGCGCTGCTGATGACCTATGCGCACATGGCGCACCAATATACCCGCGGCATGTGGATGGCGCCCGAGACGCGCAAGCTGCTCACCGACGACTGGTCCGCGCCCTATTGCAGTCCCGCGCAGCTCGTCCAGCCGCTGATGCTCAAATGGCTGCTGGTGTTCGAGGAGCCGGTGAAGGACGCGCTCTGGCTCGCCAAGGGCACGCCGCGCGACTGGCTCGCGCCCGGCAGGCGGATCGCGGTCAAGGACGCCGCCACGCGCTGGGGTCGGGTAAGCTACGCGATCGAGGCGAAAAGCGGGCGGATCGAAGCCGAGGTCACGCTCCCCGAAGGCATCCCCGCGCAGGTTCGCCTGCGCCTCCGCGGCGCCCGCCCGCTCAAGTCGGTCGCGATCGGCGGCAAAAGCTGGAACTTCGAGCGCGACACGATCCCGCTCCCGCCCGGCGGCAGCCTGATCGTCGCGAAGCTCTAGGCGCGGCGCGTTTCGCATCCCATATGCGCGCCATGAGCGAAGCGAATGCGTGGCACGGCACGACCATCCTCTCCGTGCGCAAATCGGGCAAGGTAGTGATCGCGGGCGACGGCCAGGTCTCGGCCGGCAACACCGTGATGAAGCCCAACGCGCGCAAGGTGCGCCCGCTGGGCGACGGCAAGGTGATCGCGGGGTTTGCGGGCGCCACCGCCGATGCGTTCACCCTGTTCGAGCGGCTGGAAGCCAAGCTCGAGCGCCATCAGGGCCAGCTGCTGCGCGCCGCGGTCGAGCTCGCCAAGGACTGGCGCACCGACAAATATCTCCGCAATCTCGAGGCGATGCTGATCGTCGCCGACAAGGACGTGACGCTCGTCGTCACCGGAAACGGCGACGTGCTCGAGCCCGAAGGCGGCGTCGCCGCGATCGGATCGGGCGGCAATTTCGCCCTCGCGGCCGCGCGCGCGCTGGTCGATTACGAGACCGATGCCGAGAAGATCGCGCGCGCGGCGATGAAGATCGCCGGCGAGCTGTGCGTCTACACCAACGACCGGCTGACCGTGGAAATGCTGGACAGCGCGAGCTGATGAAGTTCCGGCTCGACTATGATCCAGGCCGCAACCGCGTCCTGGTCGTCATCCGCGATTTCTGGACGGTGGAGACGGTGCACGCCTTCGCGGCGGCGGCGGGCGCGTTCGCGCAGGAGACCCGCGCGATCCGCGACGATTACGACGTGCTGATCGATTCGCGCGATTTCCCCGTCCAGGCGAACCATGTCGCCGATCTGCTGCCCAACATCGCCGAGGCCGGGCTGACGCTCACCTCGGGCCGCGCGGCCTCGGTGGTGGGCAGCCAATTGAACAGGCTCCAGGCCGAACGCACCCAGACGCATCCCCGGATACGTATCTTCATGACGATCGAGGAGGCCGAAGCCTGGCTCGCCGAAAAGCCCTGAGCGCGCCGGCTATGAGCAAAGTTCATACCTCCCCCAATCCAAAACGGGGTTGAGCCCTTCCGCGCCATCCCTAGTCTGGCCGGATGTTGATCGCCCGCCGTCCGCTGATCGCTTCCGCCGCAGCGCTCGCGCTGCCCGCCTGCACCGCGACGACGCGTCCCGCGACGATCGGCAGCGCGCGCAAGCCCAGATGCCTCCCGATCGCCAATGTCTCGTCCCAACGCGTGATCCGGACCGTCGCGGGCCTGCGCCCGTATCGCCCCTCAGGCTTCGTCGTCCGCGCCGAGGCGCTCGGCACCAGGCGCCTCGTCCACAATTACGGTCATGGCGGCGCAGGCATCACGCTGAGCTGGGGCACGTCGCGGCTCGCGATCGAACTCGGCCTCCCCGGCCATAGCGGGCCCGTCGCCGTCCTCGGCTCGGGCATCGTCGGCCTCACCACTGCGCGGCTCGTGCAGGAGGCGGGGTTCGACGTCACGCTCTACGCCGCCGCGCTCCCCCCGCACACCACGTCGAACATCGCCGGCGGGCAATGGCACCCCGCGAGCCTTTACGAGCCCGGCCAGGTCACCCCCGAATGGATAGCCCAGTTCAAGGCGGCGATGGATTACAGCTGGCGCCGCTTCCAGATCATGGTGGGCGAGGAATACGGCATCCGCTGGGTGCCGACCTATCTCCAGATGCGCGACGAGCCATCCGAAGCCGACGAACCCGACCTCACCCAGCTCTACGAGACCGACCGCACGATCCTCGGTCCGGGCGAGCATCCCTTCCCGGTCGCACGCGTCCGCCGCTTCTCGACGATGTACGCCGAGAGCGGGCACCTGCTCCGCCAGCTGATGCGCGACGTCCAGATCGCGGGCGGCAGGTTCGTCATCCGCGAATTCGCTACGCCCGCGGACGTCGCCGCACTCCCGGAGACGCTGGTCTTCAACTGCACCGGCCTCGGCGCCGGCAAATTGTTCGGCGACACCGTGATCGAGCCCGTGCGGGGCCAACTCGCCGTGCTGCTCCCGCAGGCGGAGGTCAACTACGCCTTTGCGGGCCATATGGGCTACATGTTCCCCCGCGCCGACGGGATCATCTGCGGCGGCACCTTCGAGCACGGCCAGTGGGACGCGACGCCCGAGCCCGCGACGATCGCGCGGATTGTCGCGAAGCAGCAGGCCTTCTTCGCGGGCTTCCGCTGCACGGCTTGAAGCGGCGCGTCCGCGCCCCACATCAAGCGAAACGAACCACGGAAAATCCATCCCCCACATGAACGAAAAGCTCACGCCCAAGGCGATCGTCGCCGCGCTCGATTCGCACATCATCGGCCAGAAGGACGCCAAGAAGGCCGTCGCGGTCGCGCTGCGCAACCGCTGGCGCCGCCAGCAGCTTGCGGCCGAATTGCGCGACGAAGTCACGCCCAAGAACATCCTGATGATCGGGCCGACCGGCTGCGGCAAGACCGAAATCAGCCGCCGCCTGGCGAAGCTCGCCGACGCGCCCTTCGTCAAGGTGGAAGCGACCAAGTTCACCGAGGTCGGCTATGTCGGCCGCGACGTCGAGCAGATCGCGCGCGATCTCGTCGAGGAATCGATCCGGCTCGAAAAGGAGCGCCGCCGCGCCGCAGTCAAGGACAAGGCCGAGGAAGCGGCGATGAACCGCCTGCTCGACGCATTGACCGGCAAGGACAGCTCGCTCGCCACGCGCGAGGCCTTTCGCCAGCGCTTCCATGACGGCCTGCTCGACCAGACCGAGATCGAGATCGAGATCGAGCAGGCGCCGCAAATGCCCTTCGACATCCCCGGCGGCGGCGCGCAGATGATCAACCTCGGCGAGATGATGAAGGGGCTCGCCGGGACGCCGCTCAAGCGCCGCAAGCTCAATGTGCGCGCGGCGTGGGACAAGCTCGTCGAGGAAGAGGCCGACAAGCGCCTCGACCAGGACGAGGTCAGCCGCGTGGCGCTCGCCGACGCCGAAGCCAACGGCATCGTCTTCCTCGATGAGATCGACAAGATCGCGGTCTCGGACGTCCGCGGCGGATCGGTCAGCCGCGAAGGCGTCCAGCGCGACTTGCTCCCGCTGATCGAAGGCACCACCGTCGCCACGAAATACGGGCCGATGAAGACCGACCACATCCTCTTCATTGCGAGCGGCGCCTTCCATGTCGCCAAGCCGAGCGACCTGCTCCCCGAGCTACAAGGCCGCCTGCCGATCCGCGTCGAACTGAAGGCGCTGACCGAGGAGGATTTCGTCGCGATCCTCTCGGACACCAAGGCGAGCCTCGTCCAGCAATATGCTGCCTTGCTCGGCACCGAAGGCGTGACGATCGACTTCACCCAGGACGGCATCCGCGCGGTGGCGCGGATCGCGGCGGAAGTGAATTCCGAGATCGAGAATATCGGCGCGCGCCGGCTCCAGACGGTGATGGAGAAGCTGCTCGAGGAAGTCAGCTTCGACGCCGAGGACCGCGCGGGCGCCACGCTGACAATCGACGCGGCCTATGTCGACCGGCAGCTCGCCGCCGTGGCGCGGAACACCGATTTGAGCCGGTACGTGCTCTAGAAATCCTCCCCGGAACGGGGAGGATTTTCGCTCTACGGTTTCCTGTACGGCGTGAACGACCCCAGCAGGCACACCCCGCTCGGGATGCTCGATCCCGGCTCGAGCACGCGGAAATGGTCGTTCCGGCAGAGCTGCGAACCGTGCATCTCGACGATCAGCGTGTTGTACGGACGGAGCGAAGGGCAGTTCGCCCTCAGCTCGTTGCGCCAGATCACCTTGCCCGATTCGCGATAGAGGATCGTGTTGCCGTCGATGATCTGCGGCCCCTGCGTCACGCCGTTCTGGCTGATGCAGTCCTGCGGCTTGCCCGGCACGCGGCCTTTCAAGGCATCGGCGAGATCGCGATCGGCCTCGGCCTGTTGCGATGCCTGCATCTCGGCGCTGGCGGTGCATCCCGCCAGCGCGAGCATGCCGAGCGCGGCGAGCCGGAGGGCGCTCATCGCGTGTACGCCGTGAACGGCCCGAGCGAGCACGATCCGGTGAAGTTGCCGCCGGTACGCGCGCGCGTCGTGACGATGTCGCCCTTGCAGATCTTGCTGCCGGTCAGGCTCTTGATCACCACCAGATCGTCATGCGCGAGCCCGGGACAGCCGCCGACCACGTCGTTGCGGAAGACCTTGTTGCGCCCCTGCACGTAGAGGATCGTGCCCTCATAGCTTTCGAGGTCGTAGGATTGATCGCGGTTGATGCAGTCCTGCGTCGCGCCCGGGGTCAGGCCGTCGAGCGCCTTGGCGAGGCGCGCGGCGTCCTTGTCTTGAGCGGGCTGGGCGGCGGGCGCTGCAGCGCCGGCGGCAAGAAGCAGCACAGCGGGGATGGCCAAACGGAACATGAGTACTCTCCTGCAAGCCAGTTTCCGACTCTAACGCGCGGCTAGCTGAATGCATCCTTAGCGGCGCGCCTTTGCGCCAGAATTTCTGCGCTTTGGGCGCGCAGGAAGGGGTTGGTGGCGAGTTCCTCCCCGATCGTGGTGGGCACCGTCGCCTCGCCCGCCGCGCGCGCGGCATCGACTTCAGCCATCCGCGTCCTGATCGCCGCATTGTCGGGCTCGGCGACCAGCGCGTAGCGCCCGTTGCCTTGCGTATATTCGTGCGCGCAATAGACGCGCGTCTCGGGCGGCAGCTTGGCCAGCCGCTGCATGTTGGCGAACATCTGCGCAGCCGTCCCCTCGAACAACCGCCCGCAGCCCATCGCGAACAGCGTGTCGCCGACGAAGACCGCGCCGTCCCCGGCGAAATGATAGGCGATGTGTCCCGCGGTGTGCGCGGGCACTTCCAGCACCCGCGCGACATGCGCGCCGAGCCGGACCTCGTCGCCTTCCTTCACCAGCCGGTCGGCGGTGGGGATCTTCGCCGCTTCGCCTTCGGGTGCGATGACTTCACAGCCGGTATGCGCCTTGATCCCGGCGTTGCCGCCGGTGTGATCGGGGTGCCAGTGGGTGTTCCAGATCGCCGTGATCGGCCAGCCGCGGCGGTCCGCCTCGGCGAGCACCGGTTCCGCGACCGCGGGATCGACCACCATCGTCTCGGCGCTCTCGGGATCGTGGACGAGCCAGATATAGTTGTCGCTGAGCGCGGGAATGCGGACGATCTGAAGCTCTGCCATGCCCGCGCTATAGCAGAGCCGCCGCCTCGCGCGCCAATCTGCGCGTCAGCTCCTCGGCGGGCATCGCCTCGACGCGCGCTACGCCCGAACCCGCCCAGAGCGGCGAATAGTCGCCGCGCCCATCGGCCTCCGCCTGCTTGCGGAGCGGCGCGAGCGCGTTGGAGGCATAGGGAAAGACCGGCGCCTCGTCGCGCATCGGCCCGAGTTCGGCCATCAGCCGATTGACGATCCCGCGCGCCTCGCGGCCCGAGAAGAGATTGGTGAAGCGGCTCTCGACCGCGGTGCCGAGCAGTGCCCGGAAGGCGCCCGAAATGAAAGTCTCGGGCGAGGCGAGATAGGCGGTGCCGATCTGCACACCCGCCGCGCCGCTGCGGATCGCTCCGGCGATCCCCGCCCCATCGGCGATCCCGCCCGCCGCGATCACTGGTACGCCCGGCCGTTCGGCGAGCAGCGCCGCCAGCGGCGTCGGCCGGTGCCGGTCGAGGAACCAGCCGCTATGCCCGCCGGCCTCCTGTCCCTGCGCGATGATCGCGTCGACGCCGCTCTCGGCGAGCCAGCGCATCTCCTCCCCGTTCGTCGCGCAGCCGAACACCTTCGCGCCCGTCGCCCGCACCCGCGCGAGCAGGCTCGCCTCGGGCAATCCGAAATGGAAGCTGACGATCTCGGGCCGGACCGCCTCGACCGCCGCGCACGCCGCTTCGTCGAACGGCCGGCGCAGCGGCGGCGGGTCGCCCGGCGCTACGCTTTCCGCGGCATAATAAGGCGCGAGCAACGCGCGCCAGGCGGACTCATCGGGTGGCTCCGGAAGCG
>JAEWCK010000300.1 GCA_023390675.1 Pseudomonadota bacterium | reverse complement strand
CCGATGCGCTGGTCCGCGCCGCGCGGCTCTCGTCCGGCGAGGCGGCTGCCGCCAGGCGGCTGCTGCCGGCGCTCCGCGCGTGCGGCAACGGCATGAAGATCGATTACAGCGGGACGGCGATCCACGGCCTGCTCGCCGAAAGCCTCTACAAGATGCGGCGCACGCGCGAGCGCGCCGAGGGAATGGACTGATGCCGAAGCTTACCGTCGACGGAATCGAAGTGGAGGTGCCGCAGGGCGCCACCGTGCTCCAGGCCTGCGAGGCCGCGGGCAAGGAGATTCCGCGCTTCTGCTATCACGAGCGGCTGTCGATCGCCGGCAATTGCCGGATGTGCCTCGTCGAAGTGAAGCCCGGGCCGCCCAAGCCGCAGGCGAGCTGCGCGCTGCCCGCCGCCGACAATCAGGAGATCCGCACCGACAGCGCGATGGTCAAGGCCGCGCGCGAGGGCGTGATGGAGTTCCTGCTGATCAACCACCCGCTCGACTGCCCGATCTGCGACCAGGGCGGCGAATGCGACCTGCAGGACCAGTCGCTGGCCTATGGGCGAGGTCACAGCCGCTACACCGAGAACAAGCGGGCCGTGACCGAAAAGTATATGGGCCCGATCATCAAGACGATCATGACGCGGTGCATCCAGTGCACGCGCTGCGTCCGCTTCGCCGAGGAAGTCGCGGGGGTCGAGGATATCGGCGCGATCTATCGCGGCGAGGACATGCAGATCACGACCTATCTCGAGCACGCGTTCCGCAGCGAGCTTTCGGGCAACGTCAACGACCTGTGCCCGGTCGGCGCGCTGACCCACAAGCCGGTGGCGTTCGAGGCGCGGCCGTGGGAATTGAAGCGCACGCTCTCGATCGACGTGATGGACGCGGTGGGCACCAATATCCGACTCGACAGCCGCGGACGCCAGGTGCTCCGCGCGCTCCCCAGGATCAACGAAGACGTCAACGAGGAATGGGCGCACGACAAGACGCGCTACAATGTCGACGGGCTCGTCCGCCGGCGGCTCGACCGCCCGTTCGTGCGGGTGAAGGGCAAGCTCGTCGAGGCGAGCTGGGACGAGGCGTTCGACGCGATCGCCAGGGTCGCGAAGAAGGCGGGCGGCAGCGTCGCCGCGATCGCGGGCGACCTCGTCGATTGCGAGACGATGTACGCGGCGAAGGCGCTGGTGAAGGGGCTCGGCTCGGAGCTGCTCGAAGGCCGCCAGACCGGCATGGCCTATGACGTCACCAATCTGGGCAGCGTCGCGTTCAATTCGACGATCGCGGGGATCGAGGATGCCGACGCGATCCTGCTGATCGGCACCAACCTGCGCTGGGAAGCGCCGCTGATCAACACGCGCGTGCGCAAGGCGATCAAGAAGGGCGCGAAGGTGTTCGCGGTCGGCCCCGAGACCGATCTCACTTACAAGGTCGAGTGGCTGGGGAACGATCTCGGCATTCTCGGCAAGATGCCCGAGCAGCTCGCCCAGGCAGTCGACAATGCGAAGAAGCCGGTGCTGATCCTCGGCCCCGGCGCGCTCAAGGACGGGCACGGGCCGGCGCTGGCGATGGCGAGCGCGTTCATGCGTGATGGATGGAACGGCTTCAACGTCGTCCACACCGCCGCGGCGCGGATGGGCGCGCTGATGCTCGGCTATGCGCAGAAGGGCGGCATCGGCGATATCGTCGCAGCGGCGCCCAAGCTGACGTTCTTCCTCGGCGCGGACGAGGTCGATTTCTCGACGTTCAAGGACAGCTTCAAGGTCTATGTCGGCCATCACGGCGACAAGGGCGCGCATCACGCCGATGTGATCCTGCCCGGCGCGACCTATGCCGAGAAGCCGGGCACCTATGTGAACCTCGAGGGCCGCGTCCAGCGCGCCGATCGCGCGGTGTTCGCGCCCGGCGACGCGCGCGAGGACTGGACGATCCTGCGCGCGCTTTCGGAGAAGCTCGGCGCGACGCTGCCCTTCGACGATTTCGACCAACTTCGCGCCGCGATGGCGAACGACGTGCCCGAGCTGGGGCAGGAGGGGCGGGTCCGCTACGCCTGGGCGCCGCCCAGGCTCGCCGCCAGGGCCTCGGGACCGGTCAATTACCCGATCGCCGACTTCTATCTCACCAACGCCATCTGCCGCGCGTCGCCGACGATGCAGCGCTGCTCGGCCGAGCTGGTGCACGGCGAGGATTTCGCGGAGGCGGCGGAGTGATGGACTTCTTGTTCGACATTCTTGGGGTTGAACTGGTCAGTCGAGCGCAGAAGCGGTGGCCTAATACTTTCCTGCCCTTGGTCATGCTCGCGCTTTTGGCGCTTGTGGCACTGTTGCTGTGGATAACCTTCGCATGACTTCCTGGTTCACCGGATTTCTTCCCTTCGGCTGGGCGTGGTTCATCGCCACGCTGATCGACATCCTCGTCATCGCGCTGCCGCTGATGCTCGCGGTGGCGATGATCATCTATGTCGATCGCAAGGTGTGGGCGGCGATGGCGCTGCGCCGCGGGCCGAACGTTGTCGGACCCTTCGGCCTGCTGCAGAGCTTCGCCGACGGACTGAAGGTCTTCCTGCAGGAGACGATCATCCCGTCGAGCGCCAACAAGGTGCTGTTCCTGCTCGCGCCGATCATCACCTTCACGGTCGCGCTGATCGTCTGGGCGGTGGTGCCGTTCCAGGCCGGGGTGGCGCTCGCCAACATCAATGTCGGGCTGCTCTACGTGCTCGCCGCCTCGTCGCTCGGGGTCTACGGGATCATCCTCGCGGGCTGGTCGTCCAACTCGAAATATCCCTTCTACTCGGCGATCCGCGCCGCGGCGCAGATGGTGAGCTACGAGGTCTCGGTCGGCTTCGTGCTGATCTCGGTGGTGATGTGGGCGGGGACCTTCAATCTCGGCGGCATCGTCGAGGGGCAGAAAGGGCACATCTTAGGCCTGCTCAACGGCTATGGCTTCAATCCTTTGCTCTTCCCGATGGCGGTGGTGTTCCTGATCTCGTCGATGGCCGAGACCCAGCGCGCGCCGTTCGACCTGACCGAGGCCGAGAGCGAGCTCGTCGCGGGCTACCAGACCGAATATTCGTCGATGAGCTTCGCGCTCTACTGGCTCGGCGAATATGCCAACGTGCTGCTGATGTGCACGCTCAATGCGACTCTGTTCTGGGGCGGGTATCTGCCCCCGATCGACTGGGCACCACTCTATCTCGTGCCGGGCATCCTCTGGCTGTTCGCCAAGATCTTCTTCTTCTTCTTCGTGTTCAGCTGGGTGAAGGCGACCGTCCCGCGCTATCGCTACGACCAGCTGATGCGGCTTGGCTGGAAGATCTTCCTGCCGCTGTCGCTGATCTTTGTGTTCCTGGTGTCCGGCTATCTCATGCTGCACCGAGTGGAAGGTGTCCTATGAGCGTCGCCCATATCCTTCGCACCTGGACTCTGTGGGAGTTCATCAAGGCGCACTGGCTGACCTTGAAGTATTTCTTCAAGCCCAAGGCGACGATCAACTACCCCTATGAGAAGAACCCGATCTCGCCCCGCTTCCGCGGCGAGCATGCGCTGCGCCGCTATCCCAATGGCGAGGAGCGCTGCATCGCGTGCAAATTGTGCGAGGCGGTGTGCCCGGCGCTGGCGATCACGATCGAGGCCGAGCCGCGCGAGGACGGCAGCCGCCGCACCACGCGCTACGACATCGACATGACCAAGTGCATCTATTGCGGGCTGTGCCAGGAGGCGTGCCCGGTCGACGCGATCGTCGAGGGGCCGAACTTCGAATTCTCGACCGAGACGCGTGAGGAGCTGATCTACCAGAAGGACAAATTGCTCGCGAACGGCGACCGCTGGGAGCGCGCGATCGCCGCGAACCTTGCCGCCGATGCACCGTACCGTTAATGCCCCGCCGACTCCTCTCTTGCTGTTCCCCGGCGAAGGCCGGGGCCCAGTTGCGAGCGGCCCGATAC
>JAEWCK010000149.1 GCA_023390675.1 Pseudomonadota bacterium | reverse complement strand
CTTCGGGCGTGGTCCCCTCCCCGTTCCGGTGCGGAGTTTTAAGAGCCCCGCCGCAGCTTTTTCGCGAGCTTTCCCAGCCCGGCGGCGTTCACCGCGCGCTTCGCCCCCGCCACCACACGATTGAACCCTCCGAGCGCCGCCATCGTCACGCGATTGGCGAGACTCGGGCGCAGCAGCAGCAGATCGACGCACGCCACGCCGCCGGTCGCGAACTGGCGTTTGTGCTGGCCTTCGCCCTCGGTGAAATCGAAGCGCGCGAAGCGTTCCTCGTCGAACAGGTCGCGCATCGCCGTCAGCTGGAGCACCGCGCCCGGCGAAAGCTCGTTGAACGCCGGATCGTGCCCGACATGCGCGTAGATCACCACGCCATCGTCGGTGACCGGGCAATAGAGATAGGCCGCGGGCTCGCCTGCAATGTAGAGCAACCACGCGCGCACCTTGTCCGCCGCGGCGTCGGCGATCATCGCCTGCATGAAGCCCGGCGTGTCGGGCAGCCCCGATCCGAGCAGGCGCTCCTGATAGGTACGCAGCGAGATCCGCCGCGCGACGTCGTGGAACGCCTCCATCTCGTGCGGCGCCTTGAAGTGTCGCACGTCGAGATCGCCGCCGCTCTCCGCCGCGATCTTCTTCGCCTTGCGCTTGAGGCTCTGCCGCGCATTCGAGGAAAGCCCGTTCCACCACGCATCGAAGCCGATGTCGAAATCGGTGAAGTAGCGCGTGTAGCGCTGCCGCACGAAGGGCAGCATCTCGCCCGAAGCCTTGACCAGCAGCGCCTGGAGCTCGGCCGGAAGCGACGTCACGGCATAGCCATGCGCCTCGCGCGGCAATTGCGGCAGGACGGGCAGCTTGCCCGATCGCGCCGCCTCCAGATCGAGCGGCACGCGCACGAGGAAGCGCTGGATCGCCATGAGCGTCCGCGCGCCGATCTCGAACTTGAGGCGGACAGGGCGCGCCTGCGTCTCCGCGCGGACTTCGCTCATCACGTTCACGCCGCGCGCTCCTCGACGAGGTTCGACCAGAGCTGCTCGGCCTGGCGCAGCCGCGTGCGGATCAGGTTCGGCCCCAACGGCTTGTCGTCGGCGCCGAGCTTCATGCGCGGCCGATCGGCGAAATATTCGGTCACCAACATCCCCCGCCGGCTGGCAAGCATCCGACACAGCGTCTCGAAGCGACGCACGTGGACGGCGTTAGGCCGCGTGCCGGCGCGATTTGCAAGCTCGAAGCCGTGCCCGACGATCGTCACCGCGGCATGATCGTGCACCACGGCATGATCGAGCGCCGCCTTCATCTCGCCCGCCGAGAGCGCACAGATCTGGAAGTGGCGAAGATGCCCCTTCTGGTCCTCGATCAGCGTCACCGGCACTTCGATGAGGCCGCGATGCTCGACCGGCGAAATCTGCGTCGCCGGAAGCCCGATAGCGCTCGGCCAGGGATGCTCGGAGCCGTTATGGCTGCTGTCGTAGGCGAAGCCCAATTGCGCGAGCGCTGCGAGCGTATCGTCGCTCGCCGAATAGCTGCCCGATCGGAACGCGACCGGCTCGGGCGCGCCCGCGGCCGTCAGCATGTCCGATGCGCCCGCGATCAGCTCGACTTGTTCTTCGAGGCTGTAGTCGATCAGTTCGAACGGCCCGTAGGCCGCCCCGCCGTCGCCCGCCTTCGCGCCGGTCCAGTTGGGGTGCAGATGGAGCTGCACCTCCTGCCCCGCTTCGAGGATCGCGCCGACCACGCGCTTGATGGGATCGAGCCCGTAGACCAGCGCCGGCATCGGATCGACGAAGAAGCACGCCTTGAGCCCATGCCGGGCAAGCTGCTCCAATTGCCACGCCACGCCCACGCCTGCGGGCTCCAGCGAGCGCTGGACGATCGTCTCCATGTCGAGCCGCGCGACGTGGTGACGCCACATCAGCTCGGTATCGATCGTGATGAAGACCCGGGTCGGCATGGTGCGCGGTGTAATCGCTGCGAGTGAAGAAATGGCTATCGCGCGTGGAAATAGTCGTAGAGCTGCTGCGCTACCGCCGCGCTCACTCCCGGCGCCTTCTGCAAATCCTCCAGGCTCGCCGAGCGCACCGCACGCGCGGTGCCGAAATGCATCAGCAGCGCCTTCTTGCGCGCGGGGCCGATGCCCGGCACGTTGTCGAGCGGGCTCGCGCCGATCGCCTTGGCGCGCTTGGTGCGGTGGGCGCCGATCGCGAAGCGGTGCGCCTCGTCGCGCAGGCGCTGGAGGAAGAACAGCACTGGCGAATTGACCGGCAAGGTCAGCTCGCGCCCGTCCATTAGGTGGAAGACCTCGCGCCCCTCGCGGCCGTGATCCGGGCCCTTGGCGACGCCCACCATGCACACGTCCTCGATCCCGAGATCCTCGAGCACCGCCTTCGCGACGTTCAACTGCCCGCGCCCGCCATCGACGAGCACCAGATCGGGCCAGTTGCCGCCCTGCCGGTCCGGGTCCTCCTCCTGTGCGCGCGCGAAGCGGCGGGTGAGCACTTCGCGCATCATCGCGAAATCGTCGCCCGGCGCGGTCTCGGCGCGCTTGATGTTGAACTTGCGATACTGGTTCTTGCGGAAGCCTTCGGGCCCCGCGACCACCATCGCGCCCAGCGCATTGGTCCCCTGGATGTGCGAATTGTCGTAGATCTCGATCCGGTCGGGGCTCTCGGGCAGCTCGAAGATGTCGGCCACTTCGGCGAGCAGCTTGGCCTGCGTCGTGCTCTCCGCCATCCGCCGGTCGAGCGCCTCGATGGCATTGCGCTTCGCCTGCTCGAGCAGCCGGCGGCGCGGCCCGCGCTGCGGCACGCCGAGTGCGACCTTGCGCCCCGCGCGTTCGGCGAGCGCCTCGGAAAGCAGCCTGGCCTCGGTCAGATCGCGATCGACGAAGATCGTCCGCGGCGGCGGCACTTCCTCGTAGAATTGCATCAGGAACGCCGAGAGCACTTCGTCCTCGCTCACGTCGTTGGTGTGCGCGGGGAAGAAGCTGCGGTGGCCCCAATTCTGCCCGCCGCGGATGAAGAAGGCCTGGATTCCCATCACCCCACTCTTGCACGCGAGCGCGAAGATGTCGGCGTCGCCCACGCCCTCCGCGTTAATCGCCTGCGAACCCTGGATGAAGGTCAGCGCCTTCAACCGGTCGCGCAGAATGGCCGCCAGCTCGAAATCGAGATTCTCGGCCGCCGTCTGCATCTGCGCGCCCAATTTGGCCTGCACCTGCGTCTTCTTGCCCGACAGGAAGTTGCGCGCATCCTCGAGCAATTCTTCGTAACCGGCCTCGTCGATCCGCCCGACGCACGGCGCCGAGCAGCGGCGGATCTGGTAGAGAAGGCAGGGCCGGTCGCGCGTGGCGAAGAAGCCATCGGTGCAGCTCCGGAGCAGGAAAAGCTTCTGGAGCGCGTTGAGCGTCTTGCGCACCTGCCCCGCCCCCGCAAACGGCCCGAAATAATCGCCCTTGAAGCGCCGCGCGCCGCGGTGGAGCTGGATGCGGGGGAACTCGTGATCACGCCGCAAAAGGATGAACGGGAAGCTTTTGTCATCGCGCAGCAGCACGTTGTACGGCGGGCGGAAGCGCTTGATCAGCTGGGCCTCGAGCAGCAGCGCTTCGGCCTCGTTGTTGGTCGTGACGATCGTCATCGAGCGCGTCTGCGCCACCATTCGCTGGAGCCGCTTCGACAGGCGCTGGACCTGGGTGTAGTTGGTCACCCGGTTCTTGAGTGCGCGCGCCTTGCCGACGTAAAGCACGTCGCCGCGCGCATCCTGCATCCGATAGACGCCCGGCCGCACCGGCAGCGTCTACAGCACGTTGCGGATCGCCGCCACGCCGGCCTCGAGATCGGGCGCGCCTTCGCCGCGCACGGCATAGGTCGCCTTTTCCTCGTTGAAGCGGTTGGGGGAATTGGGATCGGACATGGTTCGTACGGGATTTAGGGGGCGCGTGGAGTCCGGGCAACTTGATCGGTCACATCAATGTGTCATGCTGCGATCAGACACCCGAGGAGAGTCGCCCATGAAGCTCGCCCTTTCCGCCGCCCTGATCGCGCTTGCGATGCCGCTCGCCGCGCACGCGCAGACGGTTCCCGCACCGATCACGGCCTCGCTCGCCGATCCCGGCCGCCCGCAGGCGGACACCGATCGCGACGCGGCGCGTCACCCGGGCGAGATCCTCGCCTTCGCCGAGCTCCAGCCGGGCGACAAGGTCGGCGATTTCTTCACGGGCAGCGGCTATTGGTCGCGCATCGCAGCCAAGGCGGTGGGATCCACCGGGCATGTCTATGCCTTCCAGCCGCAGGAGTTCGCCAAGAACCCGACGCCGAGCGAGACGCTCACTGCGCTCGCCGCCGCCAATCCGAACGTCTCGATCATCCAGACCGCCGCCGCGGACGCCAGCTTTCCCGAGCCGCTCGACCTGATCTTCACCTTCGAGAACTGGCACGATCTCCATCTGCCGCGTTTCAGCACCCCCGATTTCGGCAAGGTCACCGCGAAGAAGCTCTACGATTCGCTCAAGCCCGGCGGCGTGCTGATCGTCGCGGACCATGTCGCCAATGCCGATCCCGGGTTCGCGGTGGCGGACACGCTCCACCGCGCCGATCCCGCCGCGGTGCGCAAGGAAGTCGAGAGCGCCGGCTTCGTCTTCGAAGGCGAGTTGAAGGTGCTGCACAACCCCGCCGACGATCACACGCTCAAGGTGTTCGACCCGAGCATCCGCGGCAAGACCGACCAGTTCGTTTACAAGTTCCGCAAGCCGAAATAGGCCCCGGGTTCAGGGCGCCGCGGCTGCGTTCTCAATCGCGTTGGCCGCGGCCTCGATCCGCTCCATCTCGGCCTGGGTCCGCGCGCCGATGTCGTTGGCGCGGCGGTGCTCGTCGGCAGCGCTGCGCCATGCCAGCACGACCATGACGAGGAGCAAGGCCGCGGCGAGCGCGCTTGCGATCTGGAGCCAGCGTTGCGTGGTCATCGGGCCATCCTAGCACGGCCGTTCCCGGCTGCCAGCTTGACCGCCGCGCCACAGCCATGCTCGTCTGGTGCAATGATCCGTATCGCACTAGCGCTGCTCCTCGCAGCTGCCTCGCCCGCCCTCGCCCAGTCGGTCAATCCCCACGTCACCGCGCTGGAGGCGAAGCTCGCCGCCCTGCCCCAGCCGACTGTAGTGTTCGTCACCGGTCCGGCCGGCGACCATGCCGCCGCCGCGGGCATGGCCGACCCCGCCACGGGCCGCCGCCTTACCGCCGACACGCCGATGCGGATCGCGAGCAATACCAAGACCTTCGTCGCCGCGACGGTGCTGCGCCTGTGGGAGCAGGGCAAGATCGATCTCGACGCGCCGATCGGCCCGCTGATCTCGCCTGCGCTCGACGCGAAGCTCAGGGGCGACGGTTACGACACCGCCAGAATCACCGTCCGCCATTTGCTCAGCCATTCGGGCGGGCTCTACGATCACGGCAGCGACAAGCGCTTCGAGGAAGCGATGCACAAGGATCCCGCGCACAAATGGACGCGCGAGACGCAGATCGGGCTGCTCGTCGAATGGTCCGACCCGCTGAGCGCGCCGGGCACGGCGTTCAGCTACTCGGACGACGATTACATCCTGCTCGGGGACATGATCGAGCGCATCACGGGCAAAAGCCTCGCCGCCGCGGTGCGCGAGCAGCTGAAGCTCGACACGCTGGGGCTGACCAGCACGTATTGGGAAGTCTATGAGCAGCCGCGCAGGGGCGCCGTCCCCCGCGCGCACCAGTTCCTCGGCGGCGAGGACGTGACCGCGGTCGACGCCTCGTTCGATCTCTATGGCGGCGGCGGCATCGTCACGAGCCCGCGCGATCTCGCGCATTTCTTCAAGGCGCTGTTCGAAGGCCGCATCTTCGCGCGGCCGCGCACGCTCCAGGTGATGCTGACCGAGGGCAAGCACAAGGACGCCGACATCTATCGCTTCGGCATCTTCGTCCGTCACACGCCCATGGGCGACGTCTATTGGCACAGCGGCTTCTGGGGCACCTGGGCGGGCTATTCGCCCGAAACGGGGATCGCCGTGGCCGGGATGACCACGCACCAGGAAGGCTATCGCGCGATGATGCCGATCGTCAGCGAGGCGCTGACGGGCAAGTGACGCGGGCTCGCGCCGGGCTCAGTTGAGCCGGCCGAGCCCCGCGATCGTCTTGTCGACCAGCGCCTTGTCCGCCTCGGCGCCGTGCTTCTCGGCGATCAGCGCGGCAGCCGCCTTGGTCGCGGCCTCGGCCGCCTTGGCGCGAATCGACTGGATCGCGGCGCGCTCGGCGGCGGCGATCTTGTCCTCGGCCATCTTCTGGCGGCGCTTGGTCAGGTCCCTGGCGTCGGCCTCGGCCTTCTTGAGCACGCCTTCGGCTTCCTGCTCCGCATGCACGAGCATCGCCTGCGCCTCGGCCTCGGCTCCGGCGATCTTGCGGGCATATTCGTCGCGCA
>JAEWCK010000003.1 GCA_023390675.1 Pseudomonadota bacterium | reverse complement strand
GCATCGGTGCGCTGCTGGATGACGACGAGCGCGGCGAGAACCACGATCCCCAGCAGCGCCAGCCCGCCAAGCACCGCGAATCGCCAGTTCATCGCCCGGCGGGCGCGATCCAACGCTTCGTTACCCTCGCTCATCGCGAGGGCGACTCTAACCTGTGTCAGGCGATCACGCCAACCGCTTGTCCGGCTGCCTTGAACATTCCGAGCACGCGCTCGATCTGCTCGCTGCTATGCTCCGCGCAGAGCGAGCAGCGCAGCAGGAAGGTGCCCGCGGGCGTCGCGGGCGGGCGGGCCATGTTGACGTACAGGCCCGCGTCGAGAAGCCCCTGCCACATCATCACCGCCTGCTCCTGATCCTCGAGGATCACGGCGATGATCGCGCTGTCCGGGCTTTCGGTGCCGAGCCTGAAGCCCATCGCCTTGAGCCCGCCGTGCAGCGTGCGGGCGTTTTCCCAGAGATGCGCGCGCTTGTTGTGCGCGAAACGGAGCTTGCGGATCGACGCCGCCGCGGTGGCGACCACCGAAGGCGGCAGCGATGCAGTGAAGATGTACGGGCGGCAGGCGAGCCGGATGGCCTCAAACTTGGGATGGTTCGAGACGCAGAAGCCGCCGACGCTGCCGACCGACTTGGAGAAGGTGCCGACGATGAAATCGACATCGCCCTCACAGCCCTGCGCCTCGTAGACGCCGCGGCCGTTGGGGCCGAAGAACCCCATCGAATGCGCCTCGTCCGTGAGCACCATGCAGCCGTGCTTCTTCGCGACCGCGACCATTTCCTTGAGCGGCGCAATGTCGCCGAGCATCGAATAGACGCCCTCGAGCACGACGAGCTTGCCCGCCTCTTTGGGCAGGCGGCCGAGGCGCTTGTCGAGGTCCTCGATATCGTTGTGGCGGAAGCGGACGATCTCGGCATAGCCCTGCTTGCAGCCGTCGTAGATCGAGGCGTGGCTGTCGGCATCGAGGATGACGTATTCGCCCTTTCCGGCAAGCGTGCTGATCATGCCGAGATTGGCCATGTAGCCGGTCGAGAAGACGATCGCGCCGCTGGTGCCGTAGAATTCGCGCAGCGCCTCCTCGACTTCCATATGGTCGCGGAAGGTGCCGTTGAGCATGCGGCTGCCGTTGGTGCCCGAGCCGAACTGGTCGAGCGCGTCCTTGCCGGCCTGGACGACGTCGGGATCGAACGTCATGCCCATATAATTGTAGGTGCCGAGCAGGATCGTGTCCTTGCCCTTGATTACTGCCTCGGTCGGCGACTTCACCTGCTCCATCACGATCGCGAACGGATCGGTGACGCCGCTGTCGAGCAGCGCGTGGCGCTCGGCGATCAGGCCGTCGAACTTGGACATGAGGTCGCGTTCGGGCGCCACGGCGGGCGGGTCCTGCGGCAGCGCGTCTGCGGTGTTCGCCCCCTCGGTCATCGCATCAGCCTTTCAGCTTCTGCACGGCATCGACGAGCTGGCCGACATTCTCGATCTCGGCCTGCATGTTCATCGTGATGATGATGTCGAACTCGTCCTCGATCGCGGCGACGAAATCCATCACGGTGAGGCTGTCCCATTCGAGATCGCCCGCGAAGGTGGTGGCGTCGGTCAGCGCGACGCCCTTCTTGTTGAAGGGCTCGATCTGGGCTTTGACGGTCTCGAAGACTTCGGCGCGGTCGGTCATGGGCGGTCCCTTAATGTTATCGGCCCCGAGTGCCAAGCGAATGCGGCGGAAACGCGCCAGTGGCGGGGCGGCAGAGTTCCCTGGTTCAGGCCGGACGCCGCCCGCGCGTCGCGAATGTTCCCAATGTTCGCACTGACCATGGGACCTGCCGACAAAAGTCAAAACGCGGCGGGCCACCCGGCGAAGCGACCCGAGCAGACGAAATCCTGCATTGCAAGCGCGGCTCTTAACGAAGCGGTTGCCGTGTCCTGCCTTAATCTGCGGCAAGTATCGAATGGGATCGACCGATGGCTAGTCTGATGCCTTGCTCGCCGCGCTTCCGCTCGCCGGAACACCGGTGCAGGATAGTGGGGTCATCGCCGACCCGTGCCTTCCCGGTTCTTATATCGTCCTTTTCAAACGGGGTTCCTCGAAGATCGGACGGGAAGCTGCGTCGATCCTCGATCATGTCGCGGCACGGGAATTTTATTGCGGGCCGCCCATTTTGTGGCTGGCGGGCCATACCGATCCCGGCGAACCGCCGAGACTGGCCGAGAAGCGCGCTGTGGCGGTGCGCAATTATCTGAAGCGTCATCGGCTCGAAAAGCAGCCGATCAAGATCGAAACCTTCGGATCCACGCGGTTACGCGTACAAGGGACCGACTCTCAAAATCAGCGCGTCGAAATCGCGCCACATCCCGGCGGGCTTACAGCAGCCCCTGCTGGCGGTACCAGGCGGCGGTAGCCGTCAGCCCGGCATCGGTCTCGACCTGCGGCTTCCAGAGATTCGCGGGCGGGCGCTTGCTCGCGTCGATCACCCAGTCCTGGTGGCAGAAATAGGCGACGCGGTCGGGCGTGAGCTTGGCGCCCTTGCCGCGCACCAGCCGGTCGAGATGCGCGCCGGCCATCAGCAGCGGGCGCGGGAGCGCGAAGGCGGCGACGCGCTTGCCGACCGCGACGCCGATCGCCTGCGCGAATCCCTTGTGGCTCCAGCCGGCCTCGGCGCCGTCGTCGGCGTCGAAGGTGCCGGTAATATCGCTGTTGGCGAGCGCGAGGAGCAGGCGGCCGAGGTCGCCGACCTCGATCAGCGAGACGCGCCCGCCTGGGGGCAGCAGCGCGAGGCCCTTCTTCGCGAGCCTGAACAACTCGAGCATCTCCATGTCGCCGGGGCCGTAGATCGCAGGCGGGCGGACGATCGCCCAGTCGAGGCCGGAGGCTTCGACCAGCCGGTCGCCTTCGGCCTTGGACCAGCCATAAGCCGAGAGGTCGGGCTCGCGCGCGGCTAGCGAGGAGACATGAACGAAGCGCCCAACCCCCGCGCCTTTGGCGGCGGCGAGCATGTTGGCGGTGCCTTCGACATTGCCGAGCGCGAAGCCGGCGCGGTCGGGTGCGTTGACTACGCCTGCGACGTGGATGACCGCGTCGGCGCCTTCGCAAAGCCGGGCGAGCGCTTCGGTGTTCGAGAGGTCGCCCTCGACCCAGGTCACGCGCTCGCGCTCGGCTTGCTCGCGGCGGGTGAGCGCGCGGACCTTGTGCCCGGCCTCGAGCGCGAGAGCGATGAGGCGCGAGCCGACGAAGCCCGTGCCGCCGGTGATGGCGAGGGTGGTCATGCGCCGCGCTCCTGCGAAA
>JAEWCK010000342.1 GCA_023390675.1 Pseudomonadota bacterium | reverse complement strand
TGGTACTCCTGGTAGCCTCGGTAGCGGCCTGACCGTTACACCGACTGCTGCGGGCACTTATACCTACACCATCACCGGTGTGGATGGAAGTTGTGCCAGCATCAGCACCGTTACCGTTAACGTAAATGACCCGATTGCGGGTCGCACAGCTACTGCCTCCGCAAGCCCCACAACGATTTGTGCAGGCGCTCCGAGCACCTTGACCGCTACTATTGCCCAGCCTAATACTGCTGCCAATCCCATCGGAACAAGCACCAACCTTACGACTACGACTGGTGAACTTACCGCTTTTGGGAACCGTCGTGTGAGTTATCATACACAGTTGCTTTATACCGCTGCAGAATTAACAGCATCAGGTCTGACGGCCGGAAACATTACTGCGGTAACGTTCAACATTAACTCGCTCGGTGATGCTGCGACCAACGCCAACTTTACCGTAAAAGCAGGTAATACCTCGCTGACTGCGTTTACAGCTTTTGTAGCGACTACGGGTATGACGACTGTATTCCCTGCTGCCACCTACACCCATGCTGTTGGTGCGAATACAATCAATTTCTCCACTCCATTTTACTGGAACGGTACATCCAATATTATCTTGGATTTTACTTACGATGGAATAGATAATGTGTATAACGCTCAGACTTATTATACGACCACAACGGATAATACAGTCGCATACAGCTATAATGGTGCAACAACAGCTACCCTGAGTAAGGATCGCTTTAATACCACCTTAAAGGGCACCGCAGGCGCGGCAGCATCCTCGGTTGTATGGAGTAATGGCGGCACTACCAATCCGCTGACGGTAACGCCTACGACCACTACGACCTATACAGCTACGATTACTGTTGCCGGTTGTACAGTGAATTCCAACCCGGTAACCGTAACCGTGAACCCCACGCCGACCACTCCTGCCGGCAGCAATGGTGCGCATTGTGGTAACCAGACACCGGTTGCTTCTGTTACTACCACTTCGGGTACTGCATCACCGGTGTTCCGTTGGTATCTGTCTCCTGCCGCCGGCGCTACGCCGATTGCAGGCCAGACTGGCAGCACGCTGGTTGGCTATCCGGTGAATAATACAACCGATTTCTATGTTTCTGAAGTGGGTGCCAACGGCTGCGAAGGCCCGCGTGTACACATTGTAGAAACCGTTACGCAGCCGCAACCGCTTGCCATTACGCCAACCACACAGACACTATGTAATAATGGCATTGGTAGCATTTCAGTAACGCCGGCAACCATCAGTGGTTTCAATCAGTATGTGTGGACACCTGCAACCGATCTCTATACCGATAACCTCGCAACGGTGCCTTATACAGCCGGTACCAACGCGAGCGTGGTATATGTGAAGTCTGCAACTCTTGGTTCTGTGTCTTACACACTAACAGCTACCAACACCGCTGACGGCTGTACAAACACCGTTACGGCTTCGGTGAATGTGCTCCCGGCAGTATCTGTGAGCGTTTCTCCGGCGAGCATCTGCGTATCCGGTACACCAACCGCCACTTTGGCAAATGGCTCAACATTCTTAAGCGCGGGTGCAACCATCACATGGGCAAGCTCTACGGATGGTATTAACTACACAGCGATTCCGGGTGCAGGCGGTGCAAGCTATACACCGGCGAGCCCCATCACTACCAGCACTTATTATCGTGCAACCGTTAGCATCGGTGGTAACACCTGTAGCAGCGCAGATGCGCAGGTAGTCGTAAATAGCCCAACCGTTGTAAGCACTACGCCTGCTTCGCGCTGCGGTTATGGAGCTGTAACACTGGGCGCAACGGCCAATCCGGGTGAAAATCTGAACTGGTACACAGCCGCCGCCGGCGGTACCTCAGTAGGTACCGGAACCAGCTTCACAACGCCGAATATCAGCTCGACTACTACTTATTATGTGGCAGCTGCCAGCGCGGGAGCAACATCCTACACCGTAGGTAAAGCGAGCACGACTGGTGCAGATGGCACCAATACAGGTAGTGCGTATCTCATATTTGATGCCACCTCTTCCTTCGCACTGAACACTGTAACGGTGTATCCAAGCGGAACAGGTGCAGGTACTATGACTATTGCACTGCAAGATGCATCCGGAACGACACTGCAAAGCACAGTCGTAAACGTAACTGGCAGCAGTACTCCAGTGGCACAGAACGTATCGGTTGGCTTTAGTGTAACGCCCGGCACCGACTATCGCCTTACGGTAGTCTCTTTTGGAGGTGGAGTTACCGGAGCTTACCGCGATTATAGTTCCGGGATTTCATTCCCTTACACTGTTCCGGGTGTACTATCTATTAAAGATGGTTCTCTGGCCGGCTATTACTACTATCTCTATAACTGGTCTATCACAACTGGTTGTGAAAGCGCCCGTACTCCGGTAGTAGCCACCATCAATACCGCTCCGGCTATTGCCGTTACAGCTGATGCTCCTGTAGTTTGCGTAGGTAGTTCTACCATGCTTCATGTAACCTCTTCCAACCCGGATTATATTTACACCTGGAATCCGGGTAGCCTCACTGGTCCGGACGTAACCGTTACACCGACCGGCACCGGAACTACTTATACTGTAACCGCATCTGACAACAGCGGTGGTACTTACAATGGCTGTGCTTTTGCAGCCCAGGTAACTGTGAATGTATCACCAGCACCAGTGGTACCTGCTGCGACTGCAGCTCCGGCGGCTATCTGTGCCGGTTCTTCCAGTACCCTCAGCCTGCCGACCATGCTGCAATTGGGTACACAAACGACTACACTGGGCACTAGCACCGGAGATAATGGTCTTACCCCCTTCTCCCAATATTATGAAGGACAACGGACGCAGTACCTGATTACGGCCAGTGAATTACGTCAGTTAGGTCTGAGCGCCGGTAATATTGACTCGCTTGCCTGGAATATAACAACAGCCGGTGCCACGGTGCCTTTCCTGAACTATTCAATCAAGATGCTGCATACTGCAGCTACGGACTTGGCAACTGCGGATGCAACACCGATTGGTTCGGTAACAACAGTATATAGCAACGCCAGCCTGCCGGCTCCGCCAACCGGATGGAATAAGTTTCAGTTCTCTACCCCTTTCAACTGGGATGGATTGTCCAACGTTATTGTACAGGTTTGTTTTGAAAATGACCCGAGCGGATCAACAACTAACTATACCAACAACAGTACTGTCGCTGCTACTACAACATCCTTTACTTCAGTACGCGGATACTATCAGGATAGCAACCCTACTTGTACAAGTGGCGGTACGCTCGCTACAGGAACCATTCGCCCGCTGTTCCGCTTCTCTGGTGTAACCAATATTAGTTGGACAGATGGTACCTCTACAGTAGGAATCGGTCGCACCTTGGCTGTTACACCAACGGCTACAACATCTTACACACCGGTAATTACCAATGAGTTTGGCTGCTACGGCAATGGTACACCCATAACTGTAACCGTAACTCCGGTTCCGGATGCTGTCATCACTTACAGCGGTTCGCCTTACTGCTCTAATGGTGGAACTGCAACAGTAACCCGCACTGGCAACGGCATTGGCACCTACTCTTCAACGACTGGCCTGAGCATAACCGCTGCCAGTGGTGACATCAATCTGGGAACTTCAACCCCGGGTACTTACACTGTGACCTATAATGTACCAGCTACAGGCGGTTGCTCTGCTTACAACACTACTACACAGGTAACCATTAACGCAGCGCCGACTGGCACTTTCGCTTACAGCGGTTCTCCATATTGCGCATCAGTAAGTTCAGTTACTCCAACTTTAACCAACCTGACTGCAGGTGGGACTTATAGTTCAACGGCCGGGCTAAGCCTGAACGCAACTACAGGTGAGATTGATCCATCGACCTCTACAGGTGGTACTTATACGGTAACTTACGATATAGCAGCTAACGGCTGCGCAGCTTACTCCACCGCTGCTACAGTAGTGGTAGATAAGCCTGTGGTAACACTCACGGCAGCCTCGGCTACGGCCAACTGTGGCGATCCGGCTGTGGCTTTGACCTTGGGCATCTCCGGTGCTTCGGCACCGGCCCTGGCCTGGAACACTACTTACGGTCTCTACACCGATGCAGCAGCAACCACTGCATACACGGGTGGCAATGCCACTACCCTGTACGCAAAGCTGTCCTCTGACATGCGCTATCAGGTAACGCTCTCTTCGGGTACTTGCCCACTCACCTCTACTGCCTCTGCAGACATCGAAGTCAATGGCGGTACAACCGGGCTGGCACAGACCTCTACGACCTCTAACATGACCTACTTCCAGGTCGGTGGCGTAGAGCTGCGCAATGCCAACTGCGAGGTCATCGCCTCTGTCATCCCATCAGGTGCGGACCCGGTCAGCGGTCTGATCGGTGCCGGCATCACCGTTGGTCCTGCCACAGTGATCTATACGGACCAGCCTTATGTGGGCCGCATCACCCACATCGAGCCGCAGACCAACGCCACTAACGCTACAGCCACCGTAACGCTCTATGTCACCCAAGCTGAGCTCAACGACTATATGGCTGTGGTAGCAGGCTTGCCCAATGCAGGCTACTGGTCAGCCGCTCCGGCCAACAGCACAGATGTGGCCAACGCAGCCAACATCCGGGTGACCCAGTTCCATGGCACCGGTGGTGCCCAGCAGTATCAGGGGGCGCTGTTGACCCCAAGCGCTGTTGTCTACAACGCAACCCTGGGTGCCTGGGAGATTACCATTGATGTCGCCGGGTTTAGCGACTTCTACATCCACACCAACAACCAGAACAACGTACCGCTTCCGGTTCGCTTCACCAGCGTGGCAGCCACCGCTGAGAAAGGCCGTAACCGCATCGAGTGGAATGTAGGTAGTGAGGAGCAGGTAGAACGCTACGAAGTAGAAAAAGAAGTAAGCGGCTCGTTTGTAACTCTGGGCACAGTGCCGGCGGTGGGCGAGGCGCAGTATGTGTACTACGATGGCAAGCCAGTGAGTGGTCGCAATGTCTACCGGATCAAGTCGGTGGATGTCGATGGCCGCTTTGGCTACAGTGCCGTAGCGGTTGTGATGGTCAAAGACGGTGCGGGCTTTGCGCTGGAGCTGTTCCCGAACCCGACGCGTGACAAAGTAACCGTTCGCGGCACCGGCAGCGTTGCCAAGGAAGCCACCGTGAAGGTGAGCGAGCTTTCGGGCCGCATGGTACTGGAAACAGTGGTTTCTGCCGCAGAAGCGGTGCTGGATCTGAGTGTGTTGCCGGCGGGCACCTATCTGTTGCAGTGGAGCGACGGGGTACACCAAGAGGCCATCCGCATCACCAAACAATAACCACCATCACTTCTATTCTTTCACCCTTCTAAAACTAAAGCAGGCTACCGGAAACGGTAGCCTGCTTTGGTTTAATAAAGGATTCTTTTCCGGAAAAATGAGCCAATTTCCGTAAAATAATAGCTTTTTAGAAGGATATTAAATGCTGTACGGCATGGCTTTTGCCTGCGCTTTTTCCACCAAACCCTTCTTTAAAGCCATGAAAAACCTATTTCTCGTCCTCGCAACAGGACTGCTCTTCACAACCGGTGCGGCACACGCCCAGGGATCCGACATTCCGGCGACTGTAGTCAACCATTTCAAGGCCAAATATCCCGCTGCCGAGAAGACCGATTATGATAAGGAAAGCACCGGCTACGAGGTAGAATTTTACCTTGACGGTGTGAAGTGGGAAGCTTATTATGACACCCGCGGCAACTGGGTGAAAACCGAGCGCGATGTAACCCGTGCCGATGTTCCGGATGCGGTTTGGACGGCCCTCTCAAGTTCTTCTTACGGAAGCTGGAAAGTGGATGACATCGAAGAACACCAAACGCCCCGCCATGAAAGAGTGTATGAAATTGAAGTGAAAGGCAAAGCCAAGAAAGCCTACCTGTATTTTTTGCCCGATGGCAAGATGGTGAAGTAGAAATGTCTTTTATGAATATATAAGAAAGCCGCCGGAAAAATCCGGCGGCTTTCTTGTGGGCGTTTTTTAAGGGAGAAACGCGGTCTTAGCGGTGTTTCTCCAGCTGACGGCGCAGCTTTTCTTCTACGTTTTTCAAAAGGGCCATAAAGTGATCGCCGCTGTCGGAGGCGAAAACATCGGGGCCGGGAATGCCGAGGCGCATGGTTACTTTCTTGGGCTCGGTAGCCTTTGCGGGATGGTCTTCAAAATGCACATCCGCCCAGGTAATGGTGGAAACATGGCGGCTCAGCCGGCCCAGGATTTCGCGGATTTCGCGCTGCACGTTTTCGCCGATGGTGATATCGACTGCCTGAATGTCTAGCTTAATGCCATTGTAATGATCGGTGTAGTTGCTCATAAGAAGCTGAAAAGAAAATGAAGTAAACCGCTTACTAAAACCGTTCCGCTTACATGTCCCAAATAACGGGCTTTAGAAGAAGCCCAGAAGAGATACTTGATGCCTTATTTTCCGGAATTTCCCCTTGAATATGCAGGAAGGTTTCCGGGTTTGTGTGCTTTTTTGCAACCGGAAGCACCCCTAATCAGGATGTAATCGGAACAAAAGTACTGTTTACACAAGAATCACTTCCAGAAAAGCCGGTCTTTAAAAGTTTGCGCCCTATTTTAGCCCCCAACTCTTCTCGTCCTCTTTATGCAATCTCTTTTTCCCCTGACGCTTTCCGGAAAAAAGGCGCTGGTTTGTGGTGCCACGCAAGGCATTGGGCTGGCTACGGCTCAGGCATTGGCTAATCTGGGCGCTTCCTGTACGTTGCTGGCCCGCAATGAGGATTCGCTTCAAAAGGCAGTTGCGTCACTGGCGGTCGTTTCCGGAAATCAGCATGATTATCTGGTAGCAGATTTTGGAGATGAAGCAGCGTTGCAGCGTGCAGCTCAAAAAGCAGTTGAGGCTGGCTACGATATTCTAATCAACAACACCGGTGGCCCGCCTGCCGGACCGGTTACTCAGGCTTCGGGAGAGCAGTTTCTCGCTGCTTTTCATCAGCATCTGCTGGCCAATCATACGCTGGCGCAGGCTGTTTTACCCGGAATGCAGGCCAAAGGGTGGGGGCGAATTGTAAATGTGGTTTCCACTTCCGTGAAAATTCCTTTAAAAGGCTTGGGCGTCTCCAATACCATTCGTGGGGCAGTGGCAAGCTGGGCCAAAACCCTGTCAAATGAGGTAGCACGCTACGGAATTACCGTGAATAATGTGCTGCCCGGAGCCACTGCTACGGGACGACTGAGCAGCATCATTGAAGGAAAAGCAACCAAAACCGGCGAAGCCCGCCAAGCTGTGGAGACAGAAATGCTGGCAGAAATCCCCGCGGGTCGTTTTGGTAAGCCGGAAGAAGTGGGGGCTGTAGCTGCTTTTTTGTGTACGGATGCAGCTGCTTATATCAATGGCGTCAGCATTCCGGTGGATGGGGGACGAACAGGTAGCTTGTAAAGTGTAGTATCCTGTAAAGCAAGTACTTACCAGGAAATGAAAGTGCTTTCCTTTTTTGAATTTCCGGAAATCTGCCCCCTAAATCTTAAAGTCGGCATCTTTTGTAAGGTTGCTGTTTAGCAATCTTATGTCTTAATGTCGTAGGGGTGTTCCTCATAACGCCCTCTTATTCCCAAAAAAGATTTTTGAGGTGGAGAGTGGACAATTTGATGACATAGCGTAGTTTTGCCGCCCAACAAAGGGGTGAAAAAAACTCGTTAATTTTTACCTTTTTTTCGTTGAAACTCTTAATCTCTCACTCGTGTTTCTACCCAATTCTGTAACTGGCCGTCCGGGAGCGTTGGTGCGCTCGCTGCTGTTAGCGTTCGTCTTGGTTCTTGGTCTTCAGTCAGCCTCTGCGCAAGTGGATGGCAAGGCGATCTTCCAGGCAAACTGCGCATCCTGTCACAACCCTTTAAATGACGCAACCGGTCCGGCGCTGAAGGGTGTGGATGGCCGCGTTCCCAACAAGGAATGGCTGTACAAGTGGATTCACAATCCGAGTGGTATGGTGGCTTCTGGCGACAAGTACGCTGTGGACATCTTCAACAAATGGAACAAAACGCAGATGACTGCGTTCCCGCAACTGAGCACCGAGGAAATCGATGCCATCGTAACCTACGTAAACTCCGTTGAGGATAAAAAAGCCGCGCCAACCGGAACCGGTAATGCAGGCGATGCCAATGCCGGTGCTGCTTCCAATAGTTGGATTTATACCGGTATTACAGTGCTGCTGTTGCTGGCCGTCTGGGTGATGTGGCGTGCTAACAAAGCTCTGAAACGCGCTGCTGCTGAAAAAGTAGCAGTGCCTACTACAAAGGAAATTCCGTTCTGGCGCAATAAGGTTACCATTACCCTGCTCACCATCGTAGTGTTGTGCTTTTCCGGCTACTGGCTGGTGAACGGTGCGGTGAACTTGGGCCGGCAGACCAACTACATGCCGCAGCAGCCGATCTTCTACAGCCATAAAGTACACGCCGGCATTAATCAGATTAACTGTCTGTATTGCCACTCTGGTGCTGAGAAGAGCAAGCACGCGATGATTCCTTCTACCAACGTGTGTATGAACTGCCACAAGCAGATCAGCGAATACACCGGTGCCGAAGAGCATCCACTGGTAACAGCGGAAGGCAAAACCGTGAACGGAACCGCGGAGATTCAAAAGCTGTATCAATACGCTGGCTGGAACACCGACAAAAAAGATTATAACCGCGACGCTGCCGGAAATATCCTGGCAACCAGCCCAGAGTGGGTGAAAATTCACAACCTGCCCGACCACGTTTACTTTAACCACAGCCAGCACGTAGCGGTGGGTAAGATTCCGTGTCAGCAGTGCCACGGCAATGTGGAAGAAATGGACGAGGTATTCCAGATGGCCCCGCTGAGCATGGGCTGGTGTATCAACTGCCACCGCCAGACAAGTGTGCAGTTTGCCTCCAACAACTACTACCAGATTTACGAGAAATACCACCAGGAATTTAAACAAGGCAAGCGCGAAAGCGTAACGGTGGAAGATATCGGTGGTATCGAATGCCAGAAGTGTCACTACTAAAATGTTTTATGGGTTCATGAATTCATGAAACAGGAAACATTCCAAGCGGGAAGCATTACAATCATTAGCAAATCAGCACATTTGCATATCAGCAAATAACTAAAATGAGCGAAAAGCAATACTGGAAAGGACTCGAAGAGCTGCACGAAACCGCAGCTCACAAGGAAGTGGTGGACAATGAGTTTAAAGACTCCAACCTGCCGCTTGCTGATCTGAGCGACTCGTTTCTGGGTGCGACCGCACCCCGCCGCGACTTTCTGAAATATCTTGGGTTCTCAACCGCCGCTGCCGTGGTGGCTTCTTCCTGCGAGATGCCGGTGCGCAAGGCCATTACTTATGGCATTCGTCCGGAAAACGTGGTTCCCGGTGTGCCGCTTTATTACGCTTCTACGTATGTGGACGGTGGCGACGCGGTGCCCGCAATTGTAAAAACCCGCGATGGCCGGCCTATTAAGATTGAAGGCAACGACCGCAGCACGCTTTCGATGGGCGCCACTACGGCCCGGATGCAGGCTTCGGTATTGTCGCTCTACGACGTAGCCCGTCTGCGTGGCCCACGCCTCAACGGTAAGGAAGCGACTTTCGACGCCATTGACCGCACTGTTTCCGGAAATATGGGCAAAGGGGCAACTATTCTGGTAACCAATACCATTAGCAGCCCAACCTTACTGGACGCGATTGGCCGGTTTACGGCCAAAACCGGTGCTCGCCACATTCAGTGGGACGCGGTTAGCTACAGCGCCATGCTGCTGGCCAACGAAGCTTCCTACGGTCGCCGTGCCATTCCTTTTTATCATTTTGACCGTGCCGCTACGATTGTGAGCTTGGGGGCGGATTTCCTGGGTACCTGGCTCAGCCCGGCCATTCAGGCCAAGCAATACGGTATGGGCCGGAAGGTGAGTGCGCAAAATCCGCGCATGAGCCGCCACTATCAGGTGGAAAGTCTGCACACCATTACGGGTGCGGCTGCCGACCGCCGCGCTACCTGTCGCCCTTCTGAAATGGGTGCTGTAGCTGTAGCTCTTTACAACGCTGTAACTTCCGGCGCAACGCCGAACCTGCCTTCTCCGGGCCTTAATAAACTGGTTACCCAAGCAGCTGCCGACCTGAAGGGCGGTCGCGGTATGGTGGTTTGCGGATCCGACAATGTGCATGTTCAAACGGTGGTGAACGCCATCAACAACGCCATCGGGGCCAACGGCACTACCATTGACTGGGGCACGACCAACAACACCAAGAAAGGTATTGATGCCGACATGGTGTCGCTGCTGGCGCAAATGAAAGCCGGTCAGGTTGGAACGGTGATTTTCCACGGTGTCAATCCCGTTTATGAATGGCCGAACAGCAAGGAATTTGCGGATGCTTTGGCCAAAGTGCCGGTGCGCGTAAGCACGGCCGACCGGATGGACGAAACCGCACAACAGTGTAACGTTCTGGTGCCGGATCACCACTGGCTGGAAAGCTGGGGCGATGCCGAGCCACGCAGTGGATATTACAGCCTTATCCAACCTACGATTGCCCCGCTGTTCAAAACCCGTGCATTGGCTGACACGCTGCTGACGTTTGCCGCAGCCGGTACCACTTATGCCGACTTGTGGAAAAGCTACTGGATGGGCCGGCTCGGCAGCCAGAGTGCTTTTGATGCCGCTTTGCAGGATGGTGTAATTGAGCCCGCCGGTGTTCGCCAAACGGCTACCCACGTAGCAACCGGTATTGGCAATATGCAGCCCAATGAAACCCGTCCCTCTGCCGGAACAATGGCAGCGGACACCACCGCGCCGCTGCCCCACGTGGCTGCTGCTCCGGGCCTGACTGGTGCTGCCTATTCCGGAAATACCCCCACTGCCATTGCCGCTATTGGCGCTGCGCCGGTGAGCAAAAACCCGGAATTTATCGTTTACGAAAAAGTGTCTATCGGCCATGGTGGTGCTTGCAGCAACAACCCGTGGCTGCTGGAAATGCCAGATCCGATTACCAAGGCAACCTGGGATAACTACGCGACGCTTTCGCCCCAACGGGCCAAGAGCCTTAATGCAGAGCTGACCGGTATCAACGAAGTGGACCCTGCTAAACGCGTGGTGAGCATTAAATACAACGGTGTGGAATTGCGCCTGCCGGTAGTGGTGGTGCCCGGTCAGCACAACGATGTTGTGGGGATTGCCCTGGGCTTTGGCCGGAACGCCAAAGTAGGCCGCGCCGCTGCCGACCTCGGTAAAAACGCTTATCCGCTGCGGGTGTGGGACGGGCAGACACTGAACTGCGCCAACAGCGCTGCTACCATTGAAACAACCGGCGACAAGTACGATGTAGCCATTACCCAAACGCACCACAGCTACGAAGCACGCCCCATTATCCGGGAATACACGCTGGCGGAGTTTGAAAAAGATCCTGCCCACCTCTATAAGGAGCGGGAAAAGGAACTGGGTCACTACGCGCAGCTGCCTTGGGAAGAGCATCACGAAACGGGCGCTGCAGGCGGCCACGTTGCTCCCGGCCATGAAGGTGCGGGGGCGGTGGGTGCAGAAGCCCATAGCGTAGCCGGCGTAAGCGGTGCAGTGATGGCGGCGATGGATAGCACCCAAAATGCTTCTTTTGGCCCCAACGGAACCCAGCAGGGTGGGGGCGAGCTGGAACAAGGTTTCCGGGAAAACGGAACGCTTTATCCGAATTATATTTCTCCCGGCATCCACTGGGGCATGTCGATTGACCTGACCTCCTGCATTGGCTGTGGTGCCTGCGTGATTGGCTGTCAGGCCGAGAACAATATCTCGGTTGTGGGTAAAGAGCACGTGAAGCTCGCCCATGAAATGCACTGGATTCGCATTGACCGTTACTTCTCCGGCTCGCCGGAAGTGCCGGATTCCATCCAGACGGTGTTCCAGCCGATGATGTGTCAGCACTGCGATAACGCACCTTGCGAAAACGTTTGTCCGGTGGCGGCAACGCCGCACTCCTCGGAAGGGCTGAACATGATGACCTACAACCGTTGTATTGGTACGAAATACTGCGCCAACAACTGTCCGTACAAGGTGCGTCACTTCAACTGGATGGACTGGAACGAGGCGGACTGCTTTGATGACAACACTTACGAAGATTACCGACGCGACGATATCAACGACGATCTGACTCGCATGGTGCTGAACCCGGATGTAACCGTCCGCAGCCGTGGGGTAATGGAAAAATGTTCGTTCTGCGTGCAGCGTTTGCAGGATGCGAAGCTGGAAGCCAAACGCGAAGGCCACCCGATGATGGATGGTGCTGTACGTACTGCTTGTCAGCAGGCCTGCCCAACCGATGCGATTGTTTTTGGGAACGTAAACGATCCGAAGAGCGCTATCTACAACCTGCGCCGTACGGGCCAGAAAGACCGGATGTACTACGTGCTGGAATCCCTGCATACCCTTCCGAACGTCAACTATCTATCTAAGATCCGGAACACGGATGTCAAAATTGCCGGAACAGCAGAAGACGGGCTTTATCAGCGCCACATCTAAATCGCCGGTTTTCCGGAAAAAAGTACTTTTTTTCTAACAGCGTGATTCCTTAGGCGGGCACCCCGCGACCCATATTTACAGACTATGCACCTTAAATACGAATCCTTTGTCCGCGAACCCTTGGTGGATGGGCACAAGACCTATCATCAGGTGACGGAAGATATCATCTCGCCGATAGAGCGAAAGCCTACGCGCCTGTGGTATATCGGCTTTTTCTTTTCCCTTGCCCTGCTCGGCTTTGGTGCTTTCTCGGTGTTTTGGGAGGTTTATTATGGTATCGGGGTATGGAATATCAACCGGACCATCGGCTGGGGTTGGGACATTACCAACTTCGTGTGGTGGGTAGGGATTGGTCACGCCGGTACGCTGATCTCGGCCATCCTGTTGCTGTTCCGCCAAGGCTGGCGGACGGGCGTGAACCGCGCCGCAGAAGCGATGACGATTTTCGCGGTTATGTGCGCCGGTCAGTTTCCGATCTTCCACATGGGTCGTGTTTGGGATGGTTTCTTCGTAATGCCGTATCCCAACAGCCGGGGTGCTTTGTGGCCCAACTTTAACTCGGCGCTGTTGTGGGACGTATTCGCGATCTCGACGTACTTCACCGTTTCGCTTCTCTTCTGGTATTCCGGTCTTTTGCCTGACTTCGCAACGGTTCGCGATCGCGCTAAGACCAAGCTGCGCAAGCGTCTTTATGGTATGGCTTCTTTCGGTTGGACTGGCACGGCGAAAACCTGGCAGCGTTGGGAAGCCCTTTCCCTGGTGCTGGCCGGATTGGCTACGCCGCTGGTACTTTCCGTACACACGATTGTATCTTTTGACTTTGCCACGTCGGTGATTCCGGGATGGCACACCACCATCTTCCCGCCTTACTTCGTTGCGGGTGCGGTATTCTCCGGTTTCGCGATGGTGCAAACCCTGTTGATTCTGCTGCGTCGCATCCTGCGCCTGGAAGATTATATTACGCTGGGCCACCTGGAAGCGATGAACAAAGTAATCGTGCTGACGGGCTCTATCGTAGGGGTTGCCTACCTCACCGAGCTGTTTATGGCGTGGTACTCCGGTGTACTGTATGAACAAGAGGCATTTAACTGGCGGATTCTGGGCCCGTACTGGTGGAGCTACTGGGCGATGATGACCTGTAACGTAATTTCTCCGCAGTTCTTCTGGATTAAAAAGCTGCGCCGGAACATTCCGTTTACATTCATCATGTCGATTGTAGTAAACATCGGGATGTGGTTTGAGCGCTTTGTAATCATCGTAACATCTCTGTACCGTGATTATCTGCCGGGTTCCTGGAGCTACTACAGCCCGAGCTGGCCGGAAGTGGGCTTCTACCTCGGAACATTTGGCTTGTTCTTTACCTGCTTTTTCCTTTTCGCCAAATACTTCCCGACCATTGCGGTTGCCGAAATCAAATTTGTGCTGAAGACGAGCGGTGAGTCCTACAAGCAGCGGATGGAGCCGATTGAGCAGAAAAGCACCGAAGAGTTTGTTCACGAAATGGAACACGCTCACTAACAGTATCAAGACATAAGTATCAGGATGTTATTAGCATACTTGATACCTACTACCAAATACCACCCCTATGGCCGTTAAAAAATTTGCAGTAGCCGCCTACGACGACGAAGACGTATTGTTTCCGGCGGTACACAGCCTGCGCAACAGCGGGTATAAACTGCACGACGTTTACACGCCCTTCCCGGTACACGGACTGGATGTGGCGCTCGGTGAAAAAGAAACCGACCTGCACATAGCCGGTTTCATCTTCGGCATTGCCGGAACCTGCACGGCGTTGGGCTTTATGTCTTGGATCTTCACCAAAGACTGGCCCATCAACTTCGGTGGCAAGCCTCACCTGTCGATCCCAGCGTTTATCCCAATTACGTTTGAGCTGACCGTGCTTTTTGCGGCAGTGGGTATGGTGCTGACGTTTTGCTATCTCTGCCAACTAATGCCGGGCGTGAAAAAACACGTTTTCCATCCCCGCCAGACCGACGATCTTTTTATTGCAGCTATTGAGTTGACAGAAGGAACGTCTGAGGTGGAAGTACTGGATTATCTGAAAAGCACCGGTGCGGTAGAAACCAATGTTCAGATTGCTGAAGCAGGCTGGTGGTTTGGCCGCTACGACGTAGCTGAAGATTATGAAACCAACCCGGAAGAAGCACTGCAACGCTCGCGCCGGATTGAAGCCGAACTGCACGCCTAAAGCGGCTTTTATCTTTCCTCCTCTGCCCAATCGTACTTAAAGAAAAGCGATGATGCCGAAAGCATTTTTATATAAAACCGGAATTCTGGCCGCTGCGGCTGCCACGCTTCTTGCCGCATCCTGCACCAGCAATGGCCATAAGCACCGCAATCCCGGAAGGATCTACGCACCGGATATGACGTATTCTCGGGCCTATGACTATTACAGCGAAAACCCCAACTTCGCCGATGGCCATACCGCCCGGCAACCGGTGGCTGGAACCGTAGCCCGTGGTGGAGAGTTACCGGATCATATACCCCACAATGACAGTGCGGCTTTCCGGAATTTCACAACCAATATGCGTTTTACGGAAGGCGAAATCGCTCAGGGCAAGCGCCTCTATGACATCCACTGCGGTGTATGCCATGGCGACAAACTTGACGGAAACGGACCCCTTTATAACGGTGGCAATGGCAAATTCGCTGCGGCTCCGGCCAACTTTAAGCTGGAGAAATACTTAAACATGCCGGTGGGGCAAATGTATCATGCCATTAAGTTTGGTATCAACGCTATGGGATCATATGCTTCTCAATTGGACATCAAAGAGCGCTGGCAGGTCATTGCTTACATCAAGCAGGTACAAAGCGAAAACGGCGGTGCTCCATTCACAATGGGAACGGAAACGCCTGCAAGCGGCGGAACGGTGGCGTCAGCTGCTCAAGCCGGCAATATGCAGTCTGCCACTCCGGCGGATACCGTAGGAAAGACAAACGCTCAATAAAAAAACAAACGGCCTTTTACAGGACTTTTTAATACGCTTTAGTTATGACCGATAGGTTTATAATTCCCGCCCGGCTTCGCCTCACCAGTATGATCCTGATGATTATTGGTGTGGTGGTGATAATAGCAGGCGCTGTTTCGCTGCTTGGCAGCACCGGCGCGGAAGCTCAATATGACAAAACCCGCTTCTGGATTGTACTGCTTCACAACAGTGTTTTCTTTCTTCTGGTTACTGTTGCCTGTATTTTTATTCAGGCTGCTACCAGCCTTGCCCATGGTGCCTGGATTGTCGCTTACCGGCGCGTGCCCGAAGCCATTGGCGCGAATGTGTGGATATTTGGATTGGTAGCCCTCATTATTTTGTTTGCCATCGTTTTTGGCTTTCAGGTAGATGGCCATAACCCTATCTTTCATTGGGTGCATCCGGAAGGAGACGCGATTCTGGAACATAAGTCGCCTTTCCTGAACAAAACAGCTTTTGCGATTTTCTCTATCATCACGGTTGTTTTGTGGAGTTATTTTGGTAAAAAGTTTCAGCGTATTTCCCTCGATCAGCAGACGGCTCCCAAAAATGCAACCAAGAACTACTTTAAGTTCATGAAGTTTGCGGCCCTGTTCCTAGTTGTATATGCCCTGACACAGATGAGCATTACGCCGTGGTACTGGATCATGTCCATTGATGCCCACTGGTACAGCACTATGTTTAGCTGGTACACCTTCGCCTCGGCATTTGTGAGCGCCATGGCCCTGATCAGCCTGTGGGTGGTATATCTGAAAAATCAAGGCAACTTTGAATTGGTGAGCCGCGAGCACATTCATGACCTTGGCAAAATGCAGTTTGCGTTTTCCATCTTCTGGACTTACACCTGGTTCTGCCAGTACATGTTGATTTGGTATGGCAACATTCCGGAGGAGACTATCTACTTCAAGATGCGTCAGCAGGGCCCTTACAGCTTTATCTGGTATGCTACTTTCATCATCAACTTCGTAGCGCCGATTCTGATCCTGATGTCGCGTCCGTCCAAACGCAACTACTTCACGCTGAATTTCATGGCCATCATGATCATCTTCGGTCACTGGCTGGACTTCTTTATCATGGCAGTACCGGGTCCGCTGGGCTCACACTGGCACATGGGCTGGTATGAGCTGGGCGTTCTGGCCGGTTTCGTTGGTTTGCTGATGTTTACCGTAAGCCGCACGCTTGCCAAACATGATCTGGTGCCGCAGAACAACGTATTGCTTAAAGAAGCTATTCTGCACGTAAGCTAAAAAATTCCGGAATTTATCCCGAAATAAAGGCCTTTTTGCCCATAAAAATGGCTTTATTCAATGGGGAAAATCCAACAAAAACGACCCTCTTTCTTCCCGGCAAGGTATCTTTTGGGTATCTTTGCAGCCGGTCTTTAAGAAAGGATTTAAGTCCCTTCTCATTCTACCCAATTACAGATTATGTCAGTCTTTATCCTGATTGCTTTAATTGTTCTGGTTCTGGCAGTCATTTACCAGATCGGCCGTGCCAGCGACTTTGCCACCGTGCTCCGGGGCGAAGGCAAAGTTCAGGCCTCTACCAACCGTATGCTGGCCTGGTCCATGCTGCTGATGTTTCCAATCGGGATGTATGGAGTGTATGCCTGCCATCAGGCCTTGAAAGACAAGTTGCTGCCGGTATCGGCTTCCGTACAGGGCGAGCAATACGACTTCATGCTGGAAGTAACGGTGATCGTAACTGGTATTGTGTTTATCATTACCCATGCGCTGCTGTTCTGGTTCGCCTTTCGCTATCAAAGCACCGAAAAGCGTAAAGCTTATTTCTATGCCCACAATAACCGTTTAGAGATTATCTGGACAACTGTTCCGGCCCTGGCGATGGCTTCGCTGGTAGCCGTGGGGCTGCGCAACTGGTTCAATATTACCTCGGAAGCACCCCGCGACGCCCAGATTGTAGAAGTAGTGGGTAAACAATTCAACTGGATTATTCGTTATCCCGGCGCTGATGGGGTTTTAGGAAAGCGTAACTTTCAGCTGATCAACAACGAAAACAATGTGCTGGGTCTGGATACGAATGACCGGAAAAACATGGACGATGTGATTCTGGAAAACGGTGAGGTGCACGTAGTCGTAAACCGCCCGGTGAAGTTCATTATCGGTTCACGCGACGTAATTCACGATGTAGGCCTTCCGCATTTCCGGTATAAGATGGACGCCGTTCCAGGCATTACTACCTCTATCTGGTTTACGCCCCGCTACACGACCGCTCAAATGAAAGAAATGACCGGTAATCCGGACTTCGTTTATGAAATTGCCTGCGATCAGATGTGTGGTAAAGGTCACTATTCCATGCGGGGTACTGTGGTCGTTGAAACAGCCGAAGAGCACGCTGCCTGGATTGCCAAGCAACAACCTTACCTGAAAGGAGGGCAATCACCCGCCCCGCCGCCGTCCGCTGCAGACACTGCCGCTGTTCCGGCTGCAACGCCCATGCCTGTTAAGACCATTACCAAACTCTAAAAGTCCTTTGCTTTCCGCACCCGAAAGCGTCTCCCCAATAAAAGCGTGATACTATGAATCCCGATGTAGTTTTACAAGGACCCAACGTTGCCCACACCGCTCATGGTGACGACACCGGTCATCATCACGACCACCACGAGCAGCATTTCATCTGGAAGTATATCTTCTCGCAGGACCACAAGATGATTGCCAAGCAATACCTGATCACGGGTATCATCTGGGCGATTATCGGTGCCTTGTTCTCGGTATTCTTTCGCCTGCAACTGGGTTTTCCAAACGAAACCTTCCCCATCATGGAGAAGTTTCTCGGCGAGTGGGCTAAAGGTGGCAAGCTGACACCAGAGTTCTACTATGCGTTGGTTACCATGCATGGTACCATCCTGATCTTCTTTGTACTGACGGCAGGTCTTTCCGGAACGTTTTCCAACTTTCTGATTCCGTTGCAGATTGGTGCGCGGGATATGGCATCCCCCTTTATGAACATGCTGTCCTACTGGTTCTTTTTTGCAGCCAGTGTGATTATGTTCGCTTCTTTGTTTGTTCAGACCGGCCCTGCTTCCGGTGGCTGGACGGTTTATCCGCCCTTGTCTGCCCTGAAAGAAGCCAACCTGGGTTCGGGCGTAGGGATGGATCTATGGCTGGCGTCGATGGTACTGTTTGTCGTTTCTTCGCTGCTGGGGAGCCTCAACTATATCTCCACCATCCTGAACATGCGCACTAAAGGCATGACGATGACGCGGATGCCGTTGACCATGTGGGCGTTCTTGTTCACCGCAGTACTTGGCGTTCTGTCGTTCCCGGTTCTGGTGTCCGGCTTTGTACTGCTCATCTTCGACCGCACTTTCGGTACTTCTTTCTACCTGTCTGAAATCTTTGTGGGTGGTAAAGCTCTTCCTTATGTAGGCGGTTCGGCCATTCTCTATCAACACCTGTTCTGGTTCCTGGGCCACCCCGAAGTGTATATCATTATGCTGCCCGGCATGGGGATGACTTCCGAGATTCTTTCTACCCATAGCCGTAAGCCCATCTTTGGTTACTTTGCGATGATTATCTCGCTGGTGGGGATCACCGTGCTGGCCTTCCTCGTATGGGCACACCACATGTTCGTTACCGGTATGAGTCCGTTCCTGGGATCTATTTTCGTACTCCTGACGCTGCTCATTGCAGTTCCTTCAGCAGTAAAAGTATTTAACTGGCTTACAACTATCTGGCGTGGCAATATCCGGTTTACCGTTCCAATGATGTTTGCCCTCGGATTTGTATCCATGTTTATTTCCGGCGGTCTGACTGGTATTTACCTCGGAAACTCTGCCCTTGATATTCACCTGCACGATACCTATTTCGTAATCGCGCACTTCCACCTGGTGATGGGCGTTTCGGCTTTCTTTGGCATGTTTGCTGGGGTTTATCACTGGTACCCAAAGATGTTTGGCCGCTTCATGAATAACACACTCGGCTACATTCACTTCTTTTCTACGTTTATCGGTGCTTACCTGATTTTCTGGCCGATGCACTACGAAGGTATTGCCGGTATGCCACGCCGCTACTATGATTACAGCGCGTGGGAAACCTTTAAGCAATTTGAAGGCCTCAACGTGTTTATCTCTGTGGTTGTAATTATCGTGTTTATCGCGCAATTGATTTTCGTGGTCAACTTCTTTGCCAGCATTTGGTTTGGCCGCCGCGTAACCACTATGAATCCGTGGAACTCGCCCACGCTGGAGTGGACCACACCGATCCGTCCGGGCCACGGCAACTGGCCGGGTGAAATCCCAACTGTATATCGCTGGGCTTATGACTACAAAGACGACGGCCACGGCAACGACTTTGTTCCGCAGACCACTCCGATCCGCGAAGGCGAGGAAGTGCACTAAGAAAAGCCATTATTTTAAAAAATCCCCCGAACTACCATTTGGGGGATTTTTTTTGGCCCGGAATTGTTGCTTTCCGGAAATGATGACACACAATACCACCTGGAAACCCCACGAAGAACACGGCAAACTTTCGACTGCCGATAAGAACGACCTGCCTGAAAGCGTTTTCGCTTTCCCAAAACATCGCAAAGAGCCGCTCACCGACGCTTCGCACGTGCGCAACGCGCTCGCTCGCTTTGATCAGGTAAAAGAGGTCTCCGACGCCGATCGTGACCAAGCTTTTGCCAACATCCAAAAGGCAGCCAAACACTATGGTGTGGACGTACATGAAAAAAGCTGGAAAGAGCTGGGTAAAAGCAAATAAGCAATCCTAAAATGCCTTTATTTTCCGGAAAAGAAGGGTTGATTTCCGGAAATCGTTATGTCTTTATGGGGTGTCCTTAATGGCATTAAGAGAGGTCCCTTCGCGCCCAGCGTTTGTAGTCAACTACATCTGTTCAACGCAACCCAACGTTTGTCAATGGCAATACTGCACCTGATTACTATCAAAAAAGCCCTGTTCCAATCAGAACAGGGCTTTTTTGATAACAGGAAAAAGAAATCCGCTTATTCCGCGTTTTCTGTTTCCGCAGCTGGTGTTTCATCGGCAGGTGCCTCCGGAGTCGCTGTTGCTTCCGGTGCAGCTGTTGCCGCTGGCGCCGCTGCTTCGGGCGTTTCTTCCGCTTCGTCTTCCTCAAACTCCGCCCGCAGGATCTGCTGCACGTCTTCGATGGTTTCGCGCTCCAGATCAGTGCGGCGCACGAGGTCTTCCACGCTCATTTCCAACACCGAAAGCGCCGTGTCGCAACCGATTTTCCGGAATTCATCAATAATCCATTCTTCAATTTCGTCGGTAAATTCCATCAGGTCGATGTCGTATTCGCCGCTCGTTGCATTGGCCACCACGTCGCGATACACATCAATCCGGTAGCCGGTCAGTTCCTGCGCCAGGTCGATGTTTACGCCTTTCTTACCAATGGCCAGGCTCACCTGATCGGGCTCCATCCATACTCGGGCCGATTTCTTGTCGACGTTCACTTCCATGCGGTTGATCTTCGCCGGCGTCAGCGCCCGCTGAATCAACAGTTGCGTGTTGGCCGTCCAGTTGATGATATCGATGTTTTCGTTGCGCAGCTCCCGTACGATGCCATGAATCCGGCTGCCTTTCATACCCACGCACGCACCCACCGGGTCCACACGGTCGTCAAAGCTTTCCACCGCCACTTTGGCGCGCTCGCCCGGGCGACGAACGGCTTTTTTTACGGTAATCAGTCCGTCCATAATTTCCGGAACTTCCAGCTCCATCAGCTTGGCCAGAAACTCGGGTGCGGTACGGCTGAGGATAATCACCGGATTGTTGTTGCGCATCTCCACGGTTTTAATGACCGCACGCACGTTTTCACCTTTCTTAAAAAACTCGCCTGCTGCCGGAATCTGCTCCGTCTTGGGCAAAATCAGTTCGTTGTTTTCATCATCGATCAGCAACGCTTCTTTTTTCCAGATCTGATACACTTCGCCGGTGATAATCTCGCCGATGCGGTCTTCATATTTAGCCATCAGCGTTGCCTTTTTCAGGTCGCCGATGCGGGCCGCCAGCGTTTGCTTGGCGGCCAGCACGGCGCGGCGGCCAAAGTCATACACGTCCACCGGCTGGTAGAGTTCTTCGCCCACGTCATAGTCGGGCTCAATCTGAATGGCTTCGGAGAGGGCCACTTGCGAGAGTGGATCTTCTACCGCGCCATCTTCCACGATTTCGCGGCGGTGGAAAATCTCCAGGTCACCGGTTTGGTCGTTTACGATAACGTCAAAATTGTCGTCGGAGCCGTGCTTTTTGCGCAGCAACGTTTTGAACACGTCTTCCAGCACTTTCATCAGCGTGGGACGGTCAATGTTTTCGGCTTCCTTGAATTCCTGAAAGGAATCAATAAGGTTGATAGAGGCCATTTTTTAGTGATTAATGATTAGTGATTAATGATTAGTGGGGCTTTTCAATCATGACACATGAAACATGACACATGCTAAAACACCACCTGAACGGTTGCGGTTTTTACGTCGGTGAAGGAAATGTTGGCTTCGTGTGGTGGAACCCTTTTAGTGCCTTTCACGTCCAGCGTCAGGGCGTCATCGGTTACGGTGCGCAGAAAACCGGTTACGGTTGTGCCGTCGGTTTTTTCCACTTCCAGCAGGCGATTGATATTTTTCCGGTATTGGCGGTTGCTTGTCAAGGGCTCGCCCACGCCGGGAGAAGACACCTCGAGCGAAAAATCGCCTTCCGGAAACATGCCTTCTGCATCAATGGCCGCGCGCAGGGCGCGGTTGATGCCAATGCTTTTCTCGACCGTCAGGCCGCTGTCGGCATCCAGATACAGTTTGATATTGGCCGTAGGCTTGATGTGCATGCCGGTTACAAAAATATCGGTGTCGTCCAGCATGGGCTCCAGCAGGGTGTGGACTTTGGAAAGAATTTCTTCGTTTGTCATAAAATGAGTTTCTGGGCAAAAAAGAAGGGAAACGCCCGGCGTCTCCCTTTTCTCTGTAAGCAGTCTTGCAGGTGCAAATATAAATACATTGGGGGAAAAACAGGGCAGGGGCAGCAGATGGATTTAACAAGTGGCGATTCCTAACAGGCCGTACTTTTGAGATTATGTTTAAATTCCTGCTCTATTTCGTCTTTTTCTTTTTTCTGATCCGCTTTATCCTGCGCGTGGTTTTGCCACTGGTGGGCGGCGCGCGGCAGATTCAGTCGCGGATGCGGCAGATGCAGGATCAGATGGCCCAAATGCAAAATCGCGGTGGGGGCCAAACGCCGCCGCAACCACCGCAGGAACCCCGCAAAGGCGAGTATATTGATTATGAGGAAGTGAAGTAGGGGTCTTTAAAAAACCAAAAACCAATTGGCCAAAATCCAAAGGCCAAAGCCCCGGCGATAAGAGCCCACGACTTGAGTTTTGAGGTTGCATTTTCCGGAAATTTCCGGGACCTGACAGGTCCGAAACGAAGTGGAGGATGCCTGTCAGGTCAGTTGTCGTTTGAAGATTGGATTTTCCGGAAATTGTGTTTCCCGGAAGGCGTGCTTCTGACCAGACGGGCTTCGGCAAGCTCCCGGTGACACCCATTTTCTAAACAGCAAACGATTGCAGCAACTGTGTCACCGGGAGCCTGTTGAAGGACAATAGCGCCAGCTTCCATCCCGCCGCCGGCGGGGGCCAAGCGAAGCGCCAACAACCAAGGTTTTACCGGAAAATGTCTTCAATCGTTCTCGGCGGCACCAAGTGAATGGTTTGCAATCCCAGCCGCCGGGCGGTTTCAATGTGTTGCGGACTGTCATCAATAAAAAGCGTTTGGGCTGCCTCCAGCCCGTTTTCGTCCAGGATTTTCCGGAACGGCGCTTCGTCGGGTTTGCGCAAACCGATGCGGTGGCTGTAATAGACTTTGTCAAACAAAACGCCGAGCGAAGGCAAGCCGGTTTGCGCACGAAGAATTTCATTAAAAGCCCTTTCGTGGATTTCGTTGGTGTTGGAAAGAAGGAACAAATCATATCGATTGCGGAGCTGCTGCAGCAGGCGCAGGCGGGAAAGGGGCAAATCCAGCAGCATGGCGTTCCAGGCGTTGGTGATTTGATCTTCGGAAACCGCGTCGCCACAGATTTTTTTCATTCCGGAAAGCCAGTCTTCGGTGGAAAGGCGGCCTGTTTCCCAGTCATCGAAAAAAGTATCTTGGGTCAACTGCGAAAACCGGTTGTCGAAATCCGGAATGCCTAAGGCGCGAAAGGCGTTTTCGGTGGCGCTGTAATCGATGTTGAGGATCACCCCGCCGAGGTCGAAGATGATAGAGCGGATGTTTTGCAGAGAAGCCATTTTTAGGGCGAAAATATTTTTTTCAAAAGTAGGGAAGTGTATCTTCGCGCCCGGTTGGCTCTTTCCTGATGTCGGTGAAACGGCAAGGAAATGACCAGGCAAAAGCTCTTTGAATCTGCGATCTCTATTTGTACCCTTCAAAAGACGTATTATCTTTGGCTGCATGAGCAAGACGTGTACGCAATGTGAAAATGCGCTTTGGGGAAATCAACAGAAATATTGTTCAAACGCCTGCAAGCAGCGCGCACACTGGCATCAAATCAAAAGCCAGACAAACACCTATCATTCCCAAACCAAACGTGCTGTAGCCCGGAAAATCCGGTATATAGCTTTCCTGGGCGGAAAATGTTCGGCTTGTGGTTATGACAAAAACCTGGCTGCGCTGGAATTTAATCACCTGGATCCTGGAACGAAGACTTTTGGGATTGACATGCGTAAGATGTCTAACACCAGCGAAGCGCTTCTTTTGGCAGAAGTAAAAAAGTGTGTATTGCTGTGTGCCAATTGCCACAGAGAACACCATTATCCGGAGTTGGAACTGGAGATCGCAAGAAAAAATTTCGGACCTATAGCTCAAAGGTAGAGCAGCACTCTCATAAAGTGTCGGTTCTCGGTTCAACTCCGGGTGGGTCCACACTTCTCTCTTTTTCCGGAAATTTCCGGAAATTTTTATCCTTAAAGCCGCTTGTTGGAATCCTCCAGCAAGCGGCTTTTTTGTTCTAAGCTCTATGTTAAGTGTAGATGAATTTATACTTATAGGGGTTTATTTTCAAGTTAGAGGTTCTATCTTCGCGATTGCAAAAAGCTTATTTTCCGGAAAATCCCTTTTCATTATGAAGCACACCTTTACCCGTTTTGTACTTATTGCTCTTGCTTTCTTCGCGCCGCTTGTGGGGCGGGGGCAGGCAACGCTGCCTTTCTCCTATAATGGAGGCAAGAGCGGACTTCCAACCGGATTAACGCAATCAAATCTGGGTACTGATTATGCAACAGCACCTAAACTAAAATTTGATGATGCAAATGATGCATTAATACTTTATTTTAACGGCGTTCCAGGCACACTTACTTATGATGTAAAGGGCAATCCTAGCTCTGGGTCAGCAACTAGTGGAACTTTTGATGTTTTAGAATCGGTAGATGGAAGCACCTATACCTTGCTCAATTCTATTGTAAATAAAAACACTGCGACTGCCACTTACACAAATAATCCTGCTTCCACAACAAGGTATATCAAGTGGGTTTATACAACCAAAACCAGTGGTAATATTGGATTAGGGAATATAGGACTGACTGTAGGAGCTCCCGGCTGCACAGGCCCTACTACTGCTGCTTCGGCTTTCACTTCTTCCGCCATTAGCACCACCGGCGCTACCCTCGGCTGGACGAGCGGCAACGGCGCAAACAGGGTTGTTTTTCTGAAAGCCGGTGCTTTCACAACTGCCACGCCGGTTGCCAACACCACTTACACGGCCAACAACAGTTTTAGCGGAAACGGCACTGGATTTGACGGCGGCAAAACGGTGTATAACAATTCCGGAAATTCGGTCTCCGTTACCGACTTGACGCCCAACACGCTCTACAACGCTAAAGTGTTTGAATACCTCGGCGCGGCAGGCGCAGAATGCTACAACACCACCGCTCTTCCCGGAAATTTCACCACTATTTCCAACCCGGCAACCGCTACGGCGGCCACAGTGGTAGGCGCCAATGGCTTTACGGCCAACTGGACGGCCCCCACCGGCAACGGTAGCGCGGCGCTCACCTATACGCTGGAAGTGGCTACCGACAATGCTTTTAGTAATATCATTCAGACAATCCCCGGTATTAGTTCTGTTAATATCAATTTCTCTGTTACCTCCCTGAGCCCTGCCACTACCTACTACTACCGCGTAACAGCGGTGAACAGCGGTGGCGCTTCGGCGCTCTCCAACGCGATTGTTGTTACGACCGCGTCTGCCATGCCGCCGGCCTTCACCTCTACGCAAAATTGTG